>NZ_JALKBX010000060.1 GCF_023227745.1 Natroniella acetigena
TTTTTTTGTATCTTTTTTTACTGTTAATTTATGTTATTTTTATTAAATCACAAAAGTCGTTGTTGAACCATTATTTACCTTACTAAAACTAAATACTGAAATAAATAATACAAGAATCGCAAAAAAAGCTACAACAAATTCAGTCACTCCCATAATAATTGTCCCCCTATTTTTTAAATCAACTATTTGATTTCCAATTTTTTATTAATCTCCCTAATTTACATATTTCGCTATTATCCACAATTTACCTCCATATGAATAAAATAAAACCCCTTAGACTAAAAAACCTAAGAGATCTTATTTTATTACCTATGTTAATATAAAAATCAAAAAATTATTTATCACTTTCAATATCATAATTATAACTTAAAGTATCAAGAAACTGATTACTAACTGTAGCCCAAAAATCATTTACACGCTCACTATACTCAAAGCCTCTCTCTTTAGCATCTTCTAATGCTTTATTTGAAGGTCTAAACCTTCTTTCACGAGCTCTATAAGAACTATCATGACCATTATTAGGCATATCAACATGTAATAATTCATGGTAAAGTAAAAATTCCATCACATATAAAGGGATATCAGGTGAATTCAGTATTTTATTAATCTTGATTGTTTTATCAGAGTAACGACAAATACCGAAATAGCTTTTAATTATTTTGTTAGTAAAATTAATTTTATAAGCTAGAGGCTCTCCCTTAGGAAAATGATTCTTATTTAACTCACCATTTTCATGATAAATAACTCTCTTAGCTATTTCATCTAAATTATATCCTACTCCTGACCAACGCCTTAAGTCTTTTAATTTAGATTCCACTTCAGAAACTGCGGCTACTTTAGGTCTAGGTGGTACTATTAAATTATCTATTTCCTCTCTGACCTCATCATAAAAAGCTCTAAAGTCATTTCTATAAACTTGTCGACAAGTTTGGTGTTCATTATAAATTTTTCTAAGTTCTTCACTTACCTGAGCAGGGTTTAATTCCTTAAATTCTTTTGCTAATTTGACTGGATTAAATTCATTCTTTTCTTCAAAGGTAAACTGATTAATTTTAATTCCTTGTCGAATTGCACCTGAAAGTTGAATTATATCTGCTAATTCTGGTAAAGGGTCTGGACAATCACCAAAGAAATCATACATTATCTTTTTAACTATCTTCTTATTTAAAATCTCTGGTATTTCTTCAAGATTAGCTTGATAATATTCTTTTAATTCTTCATAAGCCTCATATTGATTATCAAAGATGATAATATAATTCTCAATACTTTCTCCCTCTTCAGTTACTTCAATCCACTCATACCAACAATGAGGTAATGCTTGATAAACCCCAGTAATTTGAGCATTACTACTTTGCTGTAATAAATTATAGGCAGACATAATTAATTCATCACTAACTGGAACTAACTCTCCACGCTCACTACTTCGACTCTCCAACTCCCCTACCTTATCACTAGCTTCAATTATATAATCTGCTCCAATCGGTTTGAACAGCTTCCAGGTATCTACAAAGGTAACCAAATAAGCTTTTTGAGTCCCCCCTGCCTTTAATCCTCTTAACCCTCTCCCAATCATCTGTCTTAATAAAGGTTCACTTCTAGTAGGTCGTGTTAAAAAGACAGTTTGGGTTTCTGGAGCGTCAAATCCTTCAGTTAATTTACTAATACTGATTAATATATCTAAAGAGCCTTTCTTGTACTTGTTTATAACTTCCTCATTCTCCTGGCTAGAACGAATAGCAGCTACATAATCAGCTTTTAGATCTTGATCTAAAAATTCTTTCTTCAACGTTTTACAATGTAAGGTATCTACTGCAAAAACTAAGGTTTTCCCAAACTTATCTCTATTATTTTTATAATGCTGAACAATCTTTTTATTTCTAGTAGCACTATTCTTCATTTTATTTAGAATATGTACCCCTAAGTCACCAAATTGTTCTAAATGTTTATAATCTTTTTCATTAAAATCCTCTTCAAAATTAATATTAGTCTTAACCGTTGAAGGAATTGGTTCAGATAAGATATTCTGTTCTATTAATCTATTTTGTGATACTTCATAGATTTTGCTGTTATAACTATTTGTTTCTCCAACTTTAGCTCTCAAGTTATACAGATCATAACTGTCATCATAAATCCTCCACAATATCTCTGTTTCATCTGGATTCATTCTCATAGGAGTTGCTGTCAACCCTAATAACTGAATATCCTTTTTATCACTGAACTCAAATGAAGTTTTAATAATATCTTGATAGCCATTAGCTACACTATGATGAGCTTCATCAATTACAATTATTAGCCCCTCTTTAGCTTGTTCAGCCATTAATTGTAGATAAGAAATATTCATTGCGGCACTCCTATCTGTGGAAAAAATGACTTTATGCTTTTTATCGACATTACTCCAACTATAATTCCCACTAGATATCTTAATCATATTATTAGTAGTTAAACTACTACTTAGATGAGCAAAATCTAAAAAAGTAACATAAGCCTGCTCTAAAAGTTCAATTCTATGGGCCAACCATAATATTCTATAACCTTCATCTATATAATTTTGAATCAGCCATCTAGAAGCAATCGTTGTCTTCCCACCACCTGTAGGTACAACTATCATTCCTCGCTTTCTATCTTGCTCAATAAACTGCTTGTCCAAAGCATTCCATGAATCTTTTTGATGAGGATACGGATTAAAATCTTTATTTACCTTATGTTCATCTTGTTTCATATTTGAACTTACTTTTCGATAACCAACTCTCTTTTTCAATGATTTTGCTTTTTTATCATTTTTTGAGCCTTCTTCTCTATCATAGTTAGCTATATATTCTTCTACTTCTAATATGTAATCTTGAGCCTCTGGACTATCAGCATACCAATAATTAGATTGGCCCATTCCCCTGCCTTTTCCTGCTACATTTGCTCTAGGTACATCTTTAACTCGCTTATCTACCGACAATAATACTCCATCTTCTACTTTAGCAGTAATATTATGAACTCTACCTCTGCTTCGCTGATAATCCCTATATACTCTAGCATTCTTATACCAACCAACTATCTTACTTCCTCCAGAATCAGGATGTTTAGCTACCCAGACTACTAATACATCATCTATAAAATCCGCTCTCTTTTTTGCTCCTAATCTCTCTATTCTAATCTGATGCCCTTGTGTTGCTACATATCCTCTATAATTCTCATTAAACTCGTAAAAATTATATTTCTCTAATCCATCATTATTTTCTTCCACCCAAGAGCCACCTGTTTTCATATTATCTTCTGGCCCTTTATATTCTTTCATCCACGCTATGTTACAAAAGAAAATTGGCATTATTACAACCTCCTTAGTTATTAAGCATTGATCTTCTTAGCAACAGGTCGCTGAAACTCAAACTTGAAAGTATTCTCGCTAGCTATAAGCTCTTGGTACATAGAGTAACTACCAACCCCGCTAATATCTACCCATCCTTTTGCTCTAGTTAAAAACACAAATATCATATTTCTTTTAAATAATTCTTTCAAATAACCTTTTCCATTCCAAGACAGTAATTATAAACTCTTCTGCTAAATCTTCAGCAGTTTCAGGTTTGACAATTTTTCTTTCAAACCCTTTATATGCATGAGGTCTTCCCTTAGCATCAGCTACTGAAAAAGAAACCTTCTCTAAAATTTGTGGATTTGTATTCTGAATTTTTACAATGGCTTTTTCTATGTTTTTCCTTCTTTTTCTAAAGGGTTTTATTTCACCCTGCTTACTATCTTGTTTCCCATAATCAGGACAAAAACCAATAGAAAATTTATCACTTTGTCTTTTTACTAACCTCAAAATAAAATAATCATCACCCGAAAAAGGAGTTACAGCAAAGGCACAATACATTGGATTTCTATCTCCTTTTCTTCTCTTCCCAGGAACAAATCTCCACTCCTTTAATCGTCCATCTTGCCTTAATAAATTGTGAGTTTTCACTAAAATACTTAAACGATTGGCAGCCTTCTCATGCCCCTCCCAACCAGCTAAATATTTAAATACCTTATCCATTATAAAATCCTCCTTATAACTTATTAATTCAAAAATTTATCATACATCTCTAACTTCTCTTGAACTCCTCTATCATCAGGAACAAGTTTACTAACATATTTAAAGTATCCCCTAGCTTTATTATAATCTTTCTTTTGATGATAAGCATACGCCAACTTCTTTAGAACAATTAATTGTCCTGGCTCCTCCTGGTTAACTTCTTCTAACAGTTTTATTGCTCGGTCTAAATTTCCATTTAAACCATTAGTAATTGCCCACCTATATTTATATTTCAAATCACTATTAAGCATAGAAAGGTTTTCATAAAGTTGTAAAGCCTTTTCATATTCTCTTAAAGCCACATAAACTTTAGCTTTTAAAAAGTATAGTTCTTCTTCAAAGTTATCTTGGCGAATACCTTCTATCCTATTAATTTCTATATCCTCTAATATATCTAAACTATTATAAAAGTTCTCTTGCTTATATTGAACATAAGCTAAATGTAATTTCAAATCCGGGCCAACACCATTTACCTTTTGCTGCAATAAAAATCTTTCAGCTTCTTGCCACTTCTCTTCTTTATATAGTTTTCCTACTTCCTCTAACCAACTATGTTCACTAATTTCAAAACTGTAACTTTCAACAGTCCCTTCTTTATCTTCAGAACTAATTGCTACTTCTAAATCTCTACGTAACTTCTCTACTGTACTATATCTTTCGTCTGGATCTCTAGTCAAAGCTTTCAAAATAACCTCTTCTACCTTTTTAGGAATATTGCTATTTATCTCACACGGTTTTTTATAAGGAGTATCATTTATTACCTGCACTAAACCTTCATAAACTTTCTTTCCTGTAAGTAAAAAGTATAATAACGCACCTAAAGAATAAATATCTGAACTCAGATATCTTTTTTGCGAACTGACAACCTCTGGAGCTATAAACCCACATGTTCCCTCACCTATTGTTTCTATAAATAAATCCTCTATTAATCTACTCGTACCAAAGTCAGTTATTTTCACCTTCTCGCTTAGTAAAATATTAGCTGGTTTTATATCTCCATGACAAACTTTTAAAGAATGCATAAATTCTACAGCATCTAAAACTTGAAAAAAGATATCATAAAGATTAGAAAATAACCTTGGTTTAATTGTTCCATACTCCCTAATTTCTTCTGCTAAAGTATGACTCTCGAAATATTCCATTTCGATCACAAATACCCCATTAACTCTACCCATCCATTTAATGTCAATTATATGAGGATGGGTATGCCCCTGTAATTTACTACCTTCTTTTAATACTTTATCCCCTGATTCTTGTTTTTTAGGTATCTTTAAAGCAACTACTTCTCCATCTTCCAATCTCATCGCTTTCCATACATATCCATAAGAACCATCACCAAGAAATTCCTTTAAAATATATTTATCACCTATTTTCTTATCCTTTTCTGGTTTAAATCTACTCATTTTAACTCACCTTAATCCATTTATTTAGTCTAATATTTTTCTTCTTTTCAGTAGCTATAGCATGATAAATCATATAATCCGTATGAAAACTATTAATTCCAGATAAATACTCTCCATTTGGTAAAGTGAATCCTTCCTCAAAAACCTTAACTAAATCATTAATTTTATTAGCTGTTATGCCAGCATAACTCCAGTAGACAAATAAAATACATTCCAATTTCTCTTCGAATTGATGATAAGCAATTAATAGATTTTGTAACTTTTCTTTCAACTTTTTTTGTTTCTTATGAGAATTATTATATCTTTCAAATTCAGCCACCAACAAAGGTCTATTATTATCTAAATCAAACCAAACTGAATCAGGCCTTACTTCAGGCAAAGAGCTATTTGGAGCATAAATTGGGCATTCAGAAACCGCTGTTATGCCCTCAATCTCTCTACCAATAGCAGTTATATAATTCAACCCATAAGAATGAATGGTTTCTGAGTAATCCGGCACTCCAGGTTTAGTTAACATTGGGAATAGTTCTTCTCTTAGATCACCACTCTCAAATTCCTGCCTCACAAAAGATTGATCAATTAACTTAGCCATTAAAGCTCCCCCATTCTCTAAGCACCTCTGGTGATTCTCCACCATGTTGTAAAGCTTTAGTTCCTACTTTAACCAATAAAGGAGCTGGAATAGAACGACCACAAACCAACGCTTCTCCTGTAGAAAGTGAAGGAAGTTCATTTATATCAGCTTTAGAAAACATATCAGAAGTCTTAACAATAAACCTTTGATCATCAGGGTTTTTAATCCTCATAGTAATTATTGTATTACACTGTGAGGTTACATCAGGATCTAACTTAGAAGGTCTTTGCGAAATGATAGCAAAACCTATTCCAAATTTTCTACCTTCTCCAGCAATCCTTTTAATCATCTTTAGTGAAATAGCATCTGATTTACGAGGAGCAAAGTTATGTCCTTCTTCATAAACTAAAAAAGAGGGTCTAGTTCGTTTAGATTTATCAGTAGCTGCTCTTAAAATCTCACTTGATACTAGAGCAGTGATAATCTGTTTTGCTCCATCAGATAATCCTTGTAGATCAATAATAACTAATCGCCCATTATCAGCCCCTTCTTCTCCAATCATTTCATAAATATCTGTAGGCTCTCCAATTGCTGAATTATAAAAACTTTGGGCTTCATTAATTACTCGATTTAATTTCATTGAAGCAACTGCAGCACTCCTTTTACTTAATGCTCTAGATTCAGCACTAGTTAATTCTTGCCAAGATTTTAATTCTTCTAAATCTCCAGCTAATATTTCCCTTAAACTCTCTATATCACGCGGTGGATTGTGATGTTTAAACTTCCAATATCTAATTGCTACATCTAAAACTCTTTGTTGAGGTTCTGTTAATCCAGGTAAGATCTCTGAAAAGTCATCCATCTCAAATCTATCGAATGGTAAAGCCAAATGTTTGTTCTTACTTTCGTACTTTAAATTAAAAGAATCAACCTGAGGAGTATAGACATCTATTCCTCCTCCAGCAGCAATTAACTTCTTAAACTTTTCTTGAATTTCAGGGATCCTTTCTTGATCACGAGGGTCATCAAGGTCAGCTAAATTATCATTGAAATGAATTTGACCCTTTCTGTATGCTTTTCCATATTCACCATGAGGATCAAAAACAACTACTGTACCATTCATCTGAGCTACTAGCCTCTCAATAATTCTACCAACTGTATAGGACTTTCCAGCACCAGTCATGGCTAAAACAGCCAAATGTTCTGTAGCTAAAGTATTAACATCCATATAGACTGGAACAATATTCTCGCCGCGTTCATAACCAATTAGATTTCCAATATGAATACTAGTTTCTTCATTAAATTCATAAAAACGAGATAAAAATTCATAATCGACTCCGAAAACTTTACTACCAGGATCTAAAGGACGCCGTGGAATCTTTATTTCAGCTGTTGTAGGTTCTTTATATCCTACAAGTTCAATCGTGCCATATAAATTTTCCCCTGTTATTTGAGCACCAGGTAGCATCTCTAAATCATTTAATCCTTCTCCCATATCTGAATTATAAAGAATATTACTTCTTGAAATTGAAACAATTCTACCTAATACATCTATTGCTTCTTCACCTTGCCGCTCCTGATGTTTGATTCGAACAAATTCACCTCTACGAGCAGAAAAACTATCATCAAGAGCAATCTTTAAATTATTAGGATCGCCAGTATTTCCGATTAATTTACCGATAAATTTATCAGGCATCATTTTCCCTCCTTAGATATCTAATCCTTCATTATCATCAAAGACATTTTCTCCTTCTAACCACTGTTCTTCCAAATCATTATTCCGTAATAGTTCTTTAGCTTGTCGTTTATAAAATTCTAAAATCCCTGGTCTCTTTTTAAGTGGCTTTAACCCATGGGTTGCATACCATAAAGGTAATGGAATAGTTCCAGGCTGGTCATAAATCATCAATGAAATTAATTGATCTGTTAAGTCATCAATAGCTTCTTTATCCCAATTATCTACGCCACCAATTAGCTCTACTAAAAGATGGTTTGTCCTAATACCAGCTTTAAAATGGTATCCCATCAACCCCAAATCACGTAATTCTTTAGGTTCAAATCTATTTCTAGAACTAATTCCATCAAATTGAAAAGCTGCCGTTCTCTTTAATGGCCCTAATACTCCTTTCAACATTCGCTGTAAGCCAATCTTTCGTAAATTTTCCTTGTTTTTCTGTAATAATTCTACAGTTTCAGGGGCTATTTGATCAACAATATAATCTAAACTATCATCTGCAATCGCTAATAAGACCGCTCCAAAACGTTTACTTCCAATAGATACTATTTTAGTACCTTCAGGATTAAAAGGATAGATCTCTTCTTGATATTTGCTCCAAAAATCCTTCACCTTATCCCTAGCTCTCTTAAAATCTTTTACGGTACTATAACGACTTTCTAAAGGAACATCTGATCTTTCCAATAATAAAGGTATATCTAAGATAACTAAATCTGGCTTATCTCTTTCTTCCATCAACTCTTCTAATAAAGTATAACTATTAATAATATCATAATATTTTAACCTTTGGCTAGTATCTAAATAATCTATCTCATCAACATCAACTGTACTCTCTTGTCTAGTTTTATAGATTGTCCCTTCTTCAATATATATGTCCTGTCTAACAGCAGCGGCTCCATATAGTATACCTCCAAAAGAGTCAATTGTTCTATGACCAGTTGCAATACCAGTAGCCTTAATTGTAAAGGGGGTTAGTTTTTTACACTTATTAACCACCCCTCCCTTTACTAATTTAGGTGCTATCTGATCAATATATCTCATTTTGTTAGATAATTTACCAACTGTATTTCTAAGTCCTAACTGAATTTTAGCTGACATACTCTGAGCTATAGGTGTTCCTCGATAATCCTCATTAATATCTACCATTTTTGATCACTCTTCTTCTTTTTTATTTCTTTTACATAAGGAAGATAGCCCTTGTATTTAATATATTTTTTACCTTCAGCACTAATCTTCTCATTATCTAAAAAACCTTGTTCTCTTAATAACTTTAATCCTACATTCAATTCTTGAGAAGGATACTGTTGATATAAATAGCTTTCTAATTTCTCAGCAAGGTTTTCTTTTATTCCAATATCTGCAGCTACCAATATTAAGATATAAAGAGCAGCTTCAGACAGTTCTTTTTTAACTACTTTCTTTTTATTTTTGCTATTCTTTATTACTTCAGTTTCATCAATAAGCAAATTAGAAAATTCATTTTTAAGTATTTCTTCTTTGGTTATTAAACTTAAATCTAGTAATGGGAGAGTAGTAACTGTTAGTAAACCACTATACTGATGTTTTTTATAATTAACTGTTAGAATATTACCAGTTTTAGTTTTTGTAATAAGCCCCTGTTGTAAAGTAGTCTCTATCTCATACTTCAGATCAAAAAAATCATGCTCTTCCCAGATTAAATTTTGGTTCTTCTTTAGCCGAAGATTAACTTTAAGATTAAGTAATTCATCTATAGCTACTGACCTCCAAGAGGGAAGACAGAGCAATTGATTTCCCTCCTGAAAAGTCCAGTCGCTTAATATATCCAACTCCTCTTCTCCTAACTTTTTTAGTAGTCTACCTACTAAAACTAAGCTATTTACTTCTGGAGTTGTAGATTGAACTAATTGAGTCCAATCAACTGCTATCAATTGATACCAATCTCCTAAGATTCTATACTCGGTTCGTTTTTTATGCTCTTTAGGAATATATAACTTCATTTTAAACAACCTCAATCTTGATCTTAATTAATCCTTGCTCTAACAGTTCTTGTTGCTCATCCTGATATTTATTCCAATCAACCTCTCCATTATTTTCAACTACTCTAATATAAAAATCAAAAGTAGTCTTCAAGTCTGCAAAATAATCTTCACCTTCTACTTGTAAATCCCCCATTAATTTACTTACTCTACTTTTAGCTTTTTGATAAGCATCCTCTTGGGGTAATTGTGATTTATCATAACTAAATCTTTCTTGGTTATTATTTGCTCGCAAACGATTAATAGCATTAATTAACCTTTCATCATACCAACTATTCTTCTTCTCTTTAACAAAGTTTTGTACACTTGTGATTGTTCCCTTCAACTGTTCACCTAAATTCAAATTGTTCTTTACTTCTTCTTCCATTATATCTAATAATTTAGTGATCTTCCCTTCTTCTTCTGCATCTTCAATCTTTTCCTGCAAACCTGCTTCTAGGAATGTTTGTAATCCCAAAACTATCCTTTTTAATTGCTTAAATGACTTATTTTCTTTCCATGACTCTGGAGCAGTTTCAAAAAAGTTTTCCCAATACTCTACTTCATCTTTATTCTCTAAATAATCATCTACAATCTTTTGGAAACTCTCTTTTATAACTTGATACCTATTTATCAAACCAGAGTTTTGCCATTCCACCGCTGAATCTGAAAGTCCTAATCCACATTTTGATAATATACTTTTTAATCTAGTTAATGCCTTATTATACTTAGCCTCCTTAAGATTATGGGCCAACATTTCAGTAGAATCACCTTCTAATCTAACTGTCTTAGTCCTATCTACATCAGTAGAATAACTAATCTCTTTTTTATATTCTCTTAACAGTAAAGTCAGTGGAGCAACAGGAATTTCATATCCCCGATACTCATTATCAGTCATTACTTGATCAATCTTTTCTTCTATCTTTTCAATAGCAGGCTTTTTAATTCTACTAATATATTGATGGAATAATTGGATGTAGCGTAACCGCTCCCAGATTGGTCTTGATTTATCAAGCGGATCTAAATTTTGAATTACCCCTGTATTAAACTCTAATTGATTCCATCCATCCTTTTTATACACATAATCACAATTGCTATTAAAGGTTTCTAACTTGTCAACTACATCTGTCCAGATCTTCTTTAGATTAACAGTCACTTTCTTAAGCTTATCAATTTCTAGGTTATTTATAGATTCTTTAGCATCATTTAACTTCTTATAATGCTCATTTTTTCTTGTATCCTGTAATCTTTTAATATACCAAGATCCTAAAACTTTAGCCAAGCCATCAAGAATCTGATCATATTCATTCTCCAACCAAGTTTCAACAACATGATACTTAGTTTCTAAACTCCTCTTTGTCTTTCTAACATTATGCTGCTCTTCAATTTCTATTACCCCTAACTCTTGTAAAAAGATAGATAACTGTCTAATAATTTTCATCATGGATTTACCTGTAGCTACCGATTCTTGCAAACTGAAATAGAAGTCTTTTTGAATCTGATCCCAGGATTTTTTAGTATCAGCTAGATATGAGATTAACCTCGAAAAACAGAGCGGAACTTGAGCTATGTAATCTTGATCTTCTTCTTTAAAGATACCAATTGTCTTATAATCTTTGTTACTAAATTTCTTAGGTAGTTCTAGTTTCGACATTATATTCTTCAACTCTTCATATTCTTCATCAGAAAGCTGGCTATCTTCTGCCTCCAATTCTAACAAAGAGCAATCATTGATTAGCATCTCTTTATAACCTTTAGCTATAGTCCTTATAATCTCCTGATTTTTTCTTCTATCAGGCTTGATAGGCCTTAACACCCAACCCTGACTATCTATCCCTTCAAACCATTCTTTGCTTTTATCTTGGATTACATTGTGGATTTGATTAACTCTGTCTCTAAACTGCTTAGTAAAAAATCTTGCCTCTCTTAAATCAAGGTAATCCCTATCTACAGCTAACACCTCTAAAACCTCTTGTTGAATTTTATTTAAAGAGATAAAGATAATCCCTCGACCTACTCTTGTTATCTCTTCTTTAATCTGCTTAACTTCTTGTTCAATTGCTGAACTACTAGCTAAAACAAAGATAGGATGAACTCCCTCATTAGCAATCTTTCTACTCTTTAAAACCCTCTTTAACTTGGTAATATCTTGACCCCAAACTACATCAACATAACCTTCTGGGTGGACAGTTAATGGTACTGCTGCATCATTAAATTTTATTCTTTTAGCTGGCAAGTCAAGATTAAGCTCATTTGTCGTAGGATATCCCTTCTCAATTACTCTACAAAAACCTGTTATAATTCGATTAACTTCCTTACCTCTATCTTTCATCATTTCTTCAAGTTGCTCTTCTAATGCCTGGTTATCTTCGGGAGTGATTAAATACCCTGCTTGACCAGTAGAGGAGGCATATCTTTTATCAAACCTACTTAAAAATGAAAAACTAGGGCCAATATAAGTAGTATCATCACCAGTTATCTTAGTTTGAATCAGATCATAAATCAACTCTGCTGCCGTCTCTGCTTCTTCATCAGGATATAACATTCTGATTTGATCAATAAAAGTAGCTTTATCAGCACCTACTAAATATTCATTCTCTTCAGTTCCTAAAGAAAATGTCTTGATACTTCTTAGTAAGACATCTAAATCAAAATCCCCACCATAAGCATTAGAAAATACATCTTCTCCTATATTTTCATAATCACCTTCATGAACTAAGTGATTAGCTAACTCTGGCTTGTTTAAAGTTACTACTTTAAACTCTGCAAAGACTTGCTCACCCATCTCAGTTTTAGCCGTCTTTAAGGCATTTAACTGAGCAGAGTCAAAGTCAGTTTCTGGTCTAGGAAGTTGTAATAAGACTAATTCCTTAACTAATGGTCTATATTTATCTGCTACCTGAATATATTCTAAACTCGCTTTATCCAATAACTTTTCAAATCTAGATACCGATTTTAAGCGATCTTCAAATATTTTAGCTGGACTAGCCATTCCATTATTAATGATATATTGATCTATACTACCCATAATCATATTAAACCAACCAAAATTACCGCCAGCTATAGTATAAGCTGCTTCTACTAAACCTTCTGGATAATCAAAGACTTGCTCATCTTTCTTTAGATATTCAATATAGTCAGTTATATCAGCAAAAGAGTTCTGTTCAATCTCTAATATTTCATTCCTACGATCTAGTGCACCTAAACCTTCAAATTGATCACCAATAGCAGGTGAACAGAGTAATAGATATGAGATATAAGGATACTTGTTTTTTTCATTTTCATGTTTAATAGCATGATTAATTAACTGAATTGCTTCGCCATCTAATTTCTTCTTTGTCTCTTCATCAATATCATTATTGATTATCTCAGTTTTAGACTCTACTTCATCAGCAATTATCATAAAACGTTCAATTCCTAATCTTTTAAAATAATCTTTGGCAGCAACTACACACTGATCTAGAATATCCTCTTCCATTAATAATTCATCTTCTTGATAGTGATCTACTTTTAAAATTTCTTTTAATCTATCCTGAGAAAAACCCATTGGCTCTAGGTGATTGACTAAATCAACTGCTACTCGCTCCCCAAAAGTTAGATTCTCCTTATCTTCAGCAGTTGCTAACCCTTTAAGAGCAATATAAGTACCAAAAGGAACCCACTCACCACTCCCTAGATAATCATGATTCATATCACTATAACTAATATAAATTGGTAAAATACCATCAGCAAAATTTTCAGCTAAAATTCTTACTTTTTCCGGTTCCTGATCTGCTTTACGAATAATCCAACCTTTATCTTTGCCTATCACCTGTGAAACCAACTCAAAACCAATCCGTGATTTACCAATTCCCCAATCTGCAATTAATGGAAAGATTCTTGCCATTGTAGCATTTGATAAACTTTCTACAAAATTATTAAAGATATGATAAAAATCCTTTTGACCGACCATCGGTTGACTTAATGGATATTCACTAACTCCATCTAAAGACCAGACTGATTTTTGCATATTAACCCTCCCAGCTTATTAATTTACAGTTAAACTTAACAGGCTAAAATTTTAATTACTTAGCCTTTAATCTAGAAACTCAACCTTCAATAACTGATACTCTCGCTTACCATAAAGCCCTCTACCATGGCGAGGTTGTCCCGATTGATGCTCTATAATTCTAATCTGATTATCTGCTAGTTTAGTTTTGAAGAAGCGTTCAATCCATTTATCCTTTTCTTCTTCAACATCTAATTTACTATGTAATTTCTTTCCTACTTGATATACTGGAAAGTAACCTCTAAAGTCTATATTCTCTTCTACTAGACCTTTAAGCAGTTCTAACTCATCTTTAACTGGACTTGCACCTGTTAATTCAGATAATAAATCCAAACTTAAATCTTGTTTAAACTGTTTTTGATTAAGATAATAAGTTTGATCATCATACTTTTCTAACCATTCTAAGTATAAGAACAATTCTAAAGGACTACGAAGTTTTCCTACCCCTGATAATGATGGATTCTCTCCTCTTGAACCCCTCCATTCTAAATCAGTAACTGGCTCACCTATCTCTTCTAACCACCAAGGACCAAGTGCTTTATAACCTAATACTTCTAACAAGTCATTTAAGTTCTTTTCTTCATGATCTCGATTAAAGGGATAAAATAATTCTCCTTGATACTTTAAACTAGTCCGATTATAGGTAGAACTAAACCACCCCTGTTCAAATTCTAAAGGGTTGTCTTCTAACATAACCAAAGTAATGGCGCGCATGCGAGGGGAGTACTTTAAAACCTGTTCAGCCAGTAGAGTTAACCACTCTCTTTCATCTGCCTCTTGATAAGCTACTACTAAATCTAAGGCTTCTTGGACTAACTGACCATTATTAATAAACTTGACCCCTCTAATCTTATAGCTATTATCTGTCTTTACTTGCTCTACTCCAAAAAGACCATATAACTCTTCATTATTGGCCAATCTCCCTAACTCATCCATTTCAAGATCTAAATATTTAGTTGCTAATTCCTTAGCATTAACTGCTTCCATATCCGCTGGCAGCTGACCCAATAACTCCGGCCAGATTTCAAATCGCCAAGGATCAAGCCAGAATCGCTGCCTACCCAACCTAATCTTCATAACTTTTTGCCAACCTTTCTAGATAATTTTTCAGTTCAGATTTTAATTGATTACATTTATTTTTTAGTATTAACAAAGGTTTCCTATATAATAAGGCATCAATCTCATCTTCTAAAATATATTCCTCATTATGATAAGTATAAACTTCATCTTCTAATAATTGAGTGAAATATTGGGTCAAATTAAACTGCTTAGCTGGAAATAGTTTGATTCCTTTAAAATCTAAAAAATCTTCAATCAATTCCTCAAAAGAAGATACATAGACCTCTCGTCCATTATCTAAGAAAGTAAAAAAATCAATTCCTGCTGGCTGATAACCATTATCTGATTCAGCTGTTGGTCTTAAACTGATTCGATCATTACCTCCAGCTTGAAGTTGTCTTTCTACCATTCCAAAAATGATTAAAAAGACTCCCCAAGGATTATTTAGATAGTCGTTAATAGTAAGTTCTGAATAAGAGAAGTGATTAGTAGTAGGAACTAAAGTGTATTGAAGGTTATCAACTGGATTCAAATAGGGATTAGATGTAACTCGCCGACCAGAAGTCCAATTATTATCCAGATCTATCTTATCTACTACTGGTAAGTCATTAATTTCTTTTTCTGACTGAAGTTCAATCTTTTGTACTGTAACTAAAATCCTCATTAGCTTCGGGTAATCGATAACACCTTTAAAGATTAGTTCATCTAACTTAGCAGTCAATTCTGTCTGATACTCTTCTTTCATTGTTTCCCAATCACTTTTAGCTAGTTCTTCTGGTTCTTTATCAAAACTACTAGCTAAGCTTTGATATAACTGCAAAATATCTGCTGCTAAATTAGGTAAGCTATTAATAAAGTCCATTAACCCTTTTTCATCTTCAGCATTGGCAATATCTAAACCTACTCGTAAAACTTCTACTAAGAGATATTTTTGGTATTGAGGATGAAAAGTGAATAAGTGTTTGATAAACTCTTCTTCATCTTTAATCAAGCTTGATAATTCTATCCAGCGATCAGAGATAAGAAGATAATTCTGCTGCTGGATTAACCAACCTTGCTCCAGCAGCCAATCTAGATATTGAACATCTATTTTTTCTTGCTTTAATTCTCCATAGTTATATAATCTCTTTAAGTTATCTGTTATCTTTTCCATTTAATCACCACGCTTTATTAAAAAATATAATTACACCCTGAATTTTTCTTTAGAAGACAATTTGTCTAAGACTTTATTTACCTGATGTGATTCCTTAATACCTGTCTTACACCAGATTGCAAAATGTTCACAATTATTAACTACCAAGTTATATTTTTTTTTACCTAATTTAGATTTGGCCCTTCTTACCGTCTTACTAGGAGAATAAAGTTTATAATCTACATCCTTCATAATCTTCTTTATATCTTTTAGTATATTGACTGTTGAATCACCTCTTCGATAATCTGTAGAAAAGTTAACTTTTTCAGGTTCATCATATTCATCCGGAAAAGCCAATATAAAGTAATTATTAGAATTACGCAAAAACCTTGAAAAACTAGTTTCCATTATCTCGTTGTCCCCATCTATATCTCCACTTTCTGATGTATAATGAATAATCCGCTTATTTCCTATATAAACACCATAGTGTTCATAGATTCCTCCTCCCCTACGAACTCCAACAACATCTCCTCTTTGTAAGCCTCTCTTTTTAATTTTTTTCTTCTTTTCTATTAAATCTATCCCTAAAAATTTCTTAATATTTTTGGTTCTTCCTCGATTTTTGTGAAAAATAAATTAGCTGACATACCTAATATCAACCTATATGAAAATTATGG
>NZ_JALKBX010000061.1 GCF_023227745.1 Natroniella acetigena
TAGTTATTGTAGATTGTCTTCACAATACTAGGCGATACTTTTCATATCGCAACAGATCACACCATAATTGTAATAAAGCTTCACTTTTAAAATTAGATATCTATCTAACTTGATGGTTATTATATCAAAAACTTCTACAATTAACAATTATATATGAATCAGATTTAAAAAATACTTAAGTTTAACCTTTGAGATAACTCTTTTAAAATCTTCATTCCTACTATGCTATTTCCTTTATCATCTAACGCTGGCCCATAAACACCAATTCCAAACTTTTTTGGGACTTCAGCCATTATTCCTCCTCCAACCCCACTCTTAGCAGCTAAACCTACCTCAATTGCAAAACTACCTGACTTATCATACATCCCACATGTGGTCATTAAGGTTCTGACTATTCTTGCAATCTTTTTGGAGATAACTCTTTTTTCAGTTATCGGATCTACTCCTTGATTTGCTAAGACTGCTGCCATATTAGCTATGTCTTTACAAGTAACTTCAATTGAACACTGTTTAAAGTATAAATCTACTATCTCTTCTACATCCCCTTCAATTATACCTTGATCCTTCATATAATATGCTAAAGACCTATTTCTATCTCCAGTCTCCTTTTCAGAAAGATAAATCTCTTGATCTAACTTTAATTTATCATTCTTAGCTAACTTTCTAAAGAAATTAAGTATCCTTTTAAATTTTTCCTCATTATCTTTACCTTTAATCATCGATGTAACAGCAATAGCTCCTGCATTGATCATTGGATTATATGGCTTAGCTGAACCGGTTAACTTAATTATTGAATTAAAGGGATCTCCTGTAGGTTCTACTCCTACTTTATTAAAGACAAAATCTATATCATTATCCATAATTGCTAATATTAAAGTAATTGGCTTAGAGACACTTTGAATCGCAAACTTCTTTTCATACTCTCCAGTTGAATAAGAATTCCCTTCAATATCTATCATACTTATTCCTACTGCTTTGGAATCTGCTTTAGCTAAAGCCGGTATATAATTAGCAAGCTCACCTTCTTTATAATAAGCTTGATTATTCTTCAAACTATCTCTTAATATTGCATTCAAATCTTCTTTATTTTTAGTTTTAGTAACCTTCACTCTTTTTCCTCCTAATACACAGTTAGTGCTCTCCGCTAAATCAAAGCCTGTTATTACAATGTTTCGCGGATGACTAAATTTTTCTACACCTCCGTCTAATTGACAATTGATATGAATGAATAAACATCTACCAAATACCAAAGGAGGATAATCTCTACTATATTTGGCTTAACTTAAATTGACTCTTTTCTTCCCCTACTAACCCAGCTAATAAATACAAACCTGACTTCGAATCATACTGTAAATCCTTTAATTTAAACCCTTTAATTTGAGCAGTTCGATTAACATTGATTCTTGGCCCACTACACAAATGAACTTCCTCTCCTATTTTAATATGTTCGTCATCATAATATTTAACCGGCAAATCCTGCTCTATATAGTCTTTAACCTCTTCTTCTATTTTAGAAATATCAAACTCTACCTTTTTATTGAATTGTAATACAAATCCACTCTTTATATCACTATAATAAGGATCAATTCTCCGCCCTAATTTAGAATCTAAAACCCCAACTGTTATAATCTCAGCAGTATGAGCCATCCACCTATAACGAACTGATTCAAAGACAATATCAGCTATCTCCTTGGGGTACGGGCCAAACAACCCCGGCCTAGTGACCAGCACTTCCTCTCCAATCCCAATCAACATATCTGCTCTTAAATCCAAATGTTTGGCTAATAAATCAAAATGCTCAATCACAACTTTTTTCTCATTTTTAAGTGCTTCTTTAATTGCCTCGGTTAACTGCCAAGGTTGATTAAAGGCGGTTTCAAATCGAGCATCAAAATGATATGTATGACTGGAGTAATTACCACTTTCCACATCTTCTAACAGTGGTAAAGGACGTACATTAATCCCCCGATCATCATTGGTCAAACATAACCCAGGAAACATACCTCGGATTAACAATGACTTTCCAGCTCCTCCTTCACCAATCAAACCAATTAATCGATCTTCAGGGTCCATATATCTTTGTGAAATTTGATTTCCTAAATTCATCAACCTCTTTTTACCACGTGGGGCAAAATAAATTGATTGTGCAAAACTAGGATTCATAATTAATTCCTCTCTTCTAAATATATTTATAATTCCATTAACTATTACATTATCTACATGTAACATATTATAATAATTGGTTTTTGAAGTTTATAATAAAATACCCCAGCATATGATATTAAAAAGTAAAAATTTAATATCATATGCTGGGGTTTAATAAACATTTTACCACAAAAATTAAAAATTTAAAAGCATTTATTAGGAGTTTATCAAAAAATTAAACTTTAGAAAATTACCATTAGAACAAAGAATAATATTTTCACTTAACTTATCCGACCATGTTAGCAAAGGTCGTTATTATTATTGAATTCGTAAAATCAACTAAAAATGCTCCAACAACCGGTAACACAAAAAATGCTCGAGGTGCTGGGCCAAACTTTTCAACAATAGCTTCCATATTTGCAACACCATTTGGTGTAGCACCCATTCCGAAACCACAAATTCCACCTGAAAGTACTGCAGCATCATAATCTTTATTCATTACTCTATATACTACAAAGTATGCTATTGTCCCCATGAAAAGAGCTTGTGCTACAAGAATAACAAACATTGGCCCTGCTATATCTGCAAGTTCCCATAATCTCAGACTCATCAAAGCCATAGATAAAAATACATTAAGTCCTATAGTACCAATTAGACCATTACACTTTTGATTTACCTCCCAGCTACCTGTTAATTCTCCAGTATTAAGAATCACAGCAGCAATAAGCATTGCACTTATATATGAAGGTAATGTAATTCCAACACTATCAAAGTACCCCTCAAGTACAGCACCAAAAGCCATTGCTATTAATATAATCATAAATGTCCCAAAAATCTCATGATAATCTAATTTCTCTTCTCTTTTTTCAATATCACCTTTGTATTGCTCTGGATTTGGCTCAAGATCATTCTTTTCAATCAAATTTTTACCTATCGGACCACCAATTAAACCACCAATTACTAAACCGAAGGTTGCTGCCGCCATTGCTGCAGTAAGCCCACCTGAAACACCATATTGCTGTTGAAATAATTCACCAAATGCAGCTCCTGTTCCATGACCCCCAATCATTGAAATTGAACCTGATAACATTGCAAGTAGAGGATTTATATTTAATATTCTAGCTAGTCCAATTGAAATAATATTTTGTCCCAACGCAACAATCGTCGCAAGAAGCCAAAACAGACCTACTTGAATACCACCTTTTTTCACTAATTCTAAGCTAGCTCCAAGTCCTACACTAGTAAAAAAGACTATCATAGCTGGGCTTTGTAAACTAGTATCAAGATTTAAATTTACCATTCCACTTTGTCTTAAAATAAGATTTAAAAATGCAAATGAAATCCCCCCAATAACTGGTGCTGGAATACAAAAGCGCTCCAAAACATCTACCTTACTCCTTACCCACAGTCCAAAGTAATAAACAACAACCGCAAGAGCAGTAGTTTGAATCATATCAAGTTCTAAATTCATAACAGTTCCCCTTTCTATAATTTGTGATAAAGCTTAATATCCTATTTTTAATTTTATGTAAATTAACACATTCACCTCCTTAAATTAGTTACAGTACTCTCAGCTAAATTTAAGCTTATCACCACAGTACTTCGCAGATAACTAAGTTTCTCTCTACCCCGTCTTAGTGTACAATTTACTCAATATTTGCAAATCATCCTGAGACTAAATATTAAATTTTAAAATATTTCCTTTTAGCTGAGAATACTCCATTAATTTCTATCCTGGCTTTTATGCAATCAACCATTAGTTTTATAATGCAAAACATATGCCGTTTTTCAAATATATTTTGAAAAATATATTTTATCGACAAAAAAACTTATTATTTCAGTCTCACCAAGACTAAATTTTCGTAAAAATTTCTATCTTCAATCACGCTCTGACTTATTATAACTATATATTTTTTATCATCAATAACAACGGGTTAAATCTCTTTTGATACTTTGCTTATGTTTGTTTATTCACCCATTAATTTACTGGTTAGATAACTTAATATATAACCTTAACTTTAATGTAACCTTTTGACAACTGAACATAAACATGGTATAATTATGCTGTAATTAAAGAGTGATTTTCCAAAATATCAATATTTTTGAGCTAAAAAATTAATTAGATAATTCATGTTCTTATTTAATTTTATAAAATTTACACTGAAAGACACTTATTCATTTAATTAAAAAATTTTGATTTTTGCAACTTTTTTATAAAAAATAAAGTTATGAGTTGATCTTGTTTTTTGTCTAAATAGTAAAAAGATTTTAGTAATGATTCACTGTTTTATATAGTATTGATAAAAACAATACAGCTTAAAAGATTAAATGCTAGTATATAAATTTAGGGAGGTAACTCCATATATGTTAAAAAAATTTATAAATTTAAATCCACTTACTAAATTTGGGATAGGAATTATTGCTCTATTTTTAGGAGTATTTGTACATAATTTATTTCCACTAATATACATATCTTTATTCTTAATTGAAATTTTTAATAATTGGTTCAGAATAATACCTAAGTCTAAATAAACTTTAATGATCTTATAGATAGATTATTAAATCTTTTTTCTTTAATACAATTGTTAATATCTATTAAATACAACATCATCAACTACAAAATGAGAAAAGACCTTTGCTTTAAAGCAAAGGTCTTTTCTCATTTTAAGTTAAAAATAATTTCTATTTTCCTAATCTAATCTCTATGATAGAGGTTATTGCCATCACTATCTATTACACAGATCAAAGGTAAATCCTCTACCTCTAATCTTCTTATCGCTTCTGTGCCCAAATCATCATAAGCAATTACTTCAGCCTGCTTAATACACTGAGCAATCAAGGCAGCTGCTCCACCAATTGCTCCCAAATAAACAGCACCTTCTTTTTTCATTGTCTCAATTACTTCTTGACTCCTTTCGCCCTTACCAATCATAATTCGCAAACCTTCTTTAATCAAGCGAGGAGCGAAGGGATCCATTCGATAACTGGTCGTTGGTCCGGCTGAACCTATTACTTGACCTGGCTGAGCAGGACACGGGCCAACATAATAAATACCTTGGTCCTCTAGATCCATCGGCAGTTGCTTTCCTGTTTCTAAAGCCTCTACTAACCTAGCATGAGCTGCATCCCTAGCTGTATAAAGCACTCCAGATAAAGCTATCTTATCACCAGCAGTTAATTCTCTGATTTCAGCTTCAGTTACTGGGGTGTTTAATTGAATTTTTTCCATTATTATTCCTCCTTTAGCCTAAAGTACATTCCTTATGTCTAGTCACATGACAATTAATATTAACTGCAACTGGTAAACCAGCAATATGGGTCGGATAATCATTAATATTAACTGCTAGAGCTGTTGTCTCTCCACCAAAACCTTGCGGGCCAATCCCTAATTGATTAATCTTTACTAATAATTCTTCTTCCAATTGGGCCAACTCTTCCTGTTGATTACAAAGACCGATCGGTCTAATGAGCGCCTTTTTAGCCAGCAAAGCTGCCTTTTCAAAAGTACCGCCAATTCCTACCCCAACTACAATTGGCGGACAAGGATTAGAACCTGCTTCTTCGACAGCCTTAAGTACAAACTCTTTAACCCCTTCTACCCCATCAGCCGGTTTCAACATCTTAATCTGGCTCATATTTTCACTACCAAAACCTTTAGGAGCTACCGTCAACTTAATCTTATCTCCTGGTACCAATTCAGTATGAATTATAGCAGGCGTATTATCTCCTGTATTCTCACGCTCCAAGGGATCAGCTACCACTGATTTACGTAAATAACCCTCTTGATAGCCTTGCCGCACCCCTTCATTAATTGCTTCAGTTAAACTTCCACCTTCAATTTCAACATCCTGACCTAACTCTAAAAAGATTACTGTCATTCCTGTATCCTGGCAGATAGGCATCTTCTCTTCTTTGGCAATCTTAGCATTTTCAATTAAAGTCTCTAACACCTCTTGGGCTACAGCAGACTCTTCACGCTCTAAAGCCTGTTGATAACCTTCTAATATATCTTCCCCTAACACATAATTGGCTTCCATACACATTTCTGCTACTACTTTCGTTACTTCTTCAACATGAATAGGCATTATTATTTGACCTCCTTTTTAGTCATCGCTTTCAAAAATTTAATCCCTTTAGTTACAATCTCTGTTCCTTGCCTTCCTCTGCCAATACTAACCAAATCATATTCTTCTAGCTTCTTCAATCTACTTCTAACCATCTGAGAAGAAAGGGATAGCTCGTTAGCTGTAGCATTGTTAGCAATCTCTCTTCTTCCTATCTTTTTCCCTAACTGTTTGGCTAAATACAATTCATTCAAAATAAAGATATACTCATCCATCTTTCCTAAATCATCCAAACTTTCTTCCAATCTCTTGATAACATTCTCTTCTCTAGTTTCAGGACTTAAATATGATGGTAGGTCTGCTAACTTTATTTCAGTTTCACATACTTGAGCAATATATTCTACACAATTTTCTAACTCTCTGATATTACCCTTCCAATCATAATTATATAATCTACTGATTGCTTCCTTAGTCAATATTAAATCTTCTCTAGAGAATTTTTCTAGAAAATAATCGATCAATAACGGAATATCCTCTCTTCTCATTCGTAAAGGAGGAATCCGTAACGATAAAACATTTAATCTATAATAAAGATCTTCTCTAAAATCACCTGTATATACCAACTCTTCTAAATCCTTATTGGTAGCAGCTAAAACCCTAATATCAATTGGAATCACTTGCGTAGCACCGATTCTCATTACCTCTTTTTCTTGTAAGACCCTCAGCAATCTAGCTTGAATATTTAAAGGGATATCTCCGATTTCATCTAAAAAGATGGTTCCAGTATGGGCTTGTTCAAAGACACCAGGTTTACCTCCCTTTTTGGCCCCCGTAAAAGCTCCTTCTTCGTAACCAAACAGTTCACTTTCTAATAAATTTTCAGGTAAAGCGGCACAATTAATTGCTACAAAAGGCTTATTACTCCGTTGAGAATGAGTATGGATCGCACCAGCAAATAACTCTTTTCCAGTTCCACTCTCTCCTTGGATTAAGACAGTTGACTTGCTTCGGGCCAACTTCTTTGCCTTCTCGATCACCTGTTTTACCTCTTGGCTATCCCCTATTATATTACCAAAGCTGTATTTGGCTACATGACCTTTATTCTTTAACTTTCTTCGCAGATCCTCTTCTAACTTCTTTACTTCAGTTACATCTTTAAAGGTCGCTAAAGCTCCAATAATTTCTTGGTCTTGTTTAACTGGTACTCTAGTAGTTACTATCTTCTTACTTCCTGCATTTTGAACAGCATTGATCTCTTTAAAATCATTTCTTAAAACCTGATCTAAATTAGTATTATCAATTTTATCTCCAATTTTTTGGGTTAACATTTCCTCCGCTTTTACCTCAAAGATTTCCTCAGCTCTACGATTAAAGACCTCTATCTCTTCTCGTTCATTAATATATACTATCCCATCATGGACATGGTTAAGCACAGCATCCAACTTTTTGTTGGCCCGTTTTGCATCCTTCATCTTTTTATTTAAACGTTGACTGAGTTCAACCAATTGTCTGACCTGATTAGAAATTAAAAGGTTTGCTTTTTCACCTAATAAATCCAGTTTAATCAAAATCTCTACAATGGTCGTCAAATCAAGAATTCGACTCCCAATATTGATTATTTCTGTTACTGAATCTGGAATATATCTTTCTTCTCCTAAATTAATTGCTAGTTCGATTCCATTAGCTTTCTTTTGAGCACATCCAGGATAAAAAGATATTAACTCCAAATGATCAATTCCAACCTCTTGGAGTAATGACTTAGTCTCTAAAACTGATAATTTAGTATTATTGATCAATAATGCTTTTTTATTAACAGGAAGTTTAATTAATTTTTCCAATGTAGACAAGTCTAAAGCTCTGCGAGCAAAAATGACTTCACTATCAGCTGTTACATAATCATCTATCACATCAACTAATGACTTAGTAGTTAAAATCAAATCAGCACTTACTTTATCAGTTCTTAAATTATCAACTAAATAATCTTTCAATAGAACTTTATTTTTTAAAACCTTTTTTAATTGTTGTCTAAACAACTTATTAGTTGCCTTACTCATTGTAATTACTGCCAACTCTTTTTTCATTCAACTTGCCACCTCTAACTTATTTATTTAAAGCCTTAATCTACTTAAACTTATTTCAATAAAATCAGATCAACCCCTTTATCTAATTTTATTTCTTATTTCAAGCGGCAAAAGGATTGTTAAACTTAATTGATATATAGTGGCACTTTGCCACTATATATCAGTGTACAGTTTACAGTTGACGGTTGACAGTTAAAACCATTAAAAACTTAAATCAAAATCACTCTAAACCTGCGAACATAAGGCATTTCAGAGGTCTTAATTTTTTAAGGTTTTGATCTTAACTGTAAACTGTTCACTGTACACTGTCAACTCAATAATGTGGCACAAAAGTGCCACATTATTGTAATAAAGACAGGCTATACCAAGAAACCTCCCGATATAGCCTTTATTAATTAATGTCATTATTGAATTGGTACTTCTATATTCAACAGTGGTGCATGTTGTTGGGCTCCATAGACATCTCTTTCTCCAATTGCTCCTGATGGATAAGGTCGAACAATCGTTGCTTTAATTGCTTTAGCTGGATCATAATTGATTACTGAAATCACTTGCTCTAAATCTATCCCATACAGTTGGGCAATTAATTCTTCATTAATCACTCCTGATTTTTTTACCTGCTGATAGATCTCAAAATTTTTAAAGATTAAGTCAAAAGTCAACTCATAAGGACCTGCATTCTTACTTCGTACAACATCAACCAATTCGGTTATTTTCAAACTACTCCCTCCTTTAGATGCAACATTATTGATATTTAGTGGCACTTTGCCACTAAATATCAGTGTACAGTTTTACAGTTGATATGGTTTCTATGGTTTTCACGAAAGGTCTTGACAAAGACCTGTAGGGACGGTTAACAGTTAAAGACCTTAAAACCTTAAGATCAAAACCACTCTAAACCTATAATTTTAATTCTTTTCATGGGTTTTAAGATCTTAATATTTTGATCTTAACTGTAAACTGTACACCGTAAACTGTAAACTCAATTATGTGTCACTTTGTGACACATAATTGTAAAACATCACAGTTCCTGTATTTCAACTGGAAATAACTCAGTCGGCTCATCAACCTTAATCAAATGATGAAGATTAAATTCATAAACCTCCCCTGCTTTCAAATCAGATGGAGAATATGGAAAAGCCAAATTACCTGCAGTAGCTACTCGACCAGGATAACCATAGTGTAACATTGTTGAACGAGCAAAGCTACAGATAGTATTGGCCAACTCTTGACTCTTGGCTACAACCTCAATAATAATTCCTACTTCATGGCTTAAAACCTCTTGCTGTGGCTCAAGTTGGCCCATCACTCCATCTCGACCATAAATCCTAAAGAGTAAATGGTAATCATCTGCAGCCAAGTCAACAAAATTATCTTTGACTGTATCCTCTACCACTTCAATTATATGATCTAACTGCTCAATCATAATTGGATCTCTAGTCCCAGCAATAGATACCGTTCGATAGCCAACCAGCTTCGCCCCTTCTAACTTGACTGTATAATCCTGGTCAGCAATAAATTTACTTCCACTTACCTTGACAGTCCGTTCGTCATACTGCTCAAATTCTGTTTCTGATAAATCAATAATCCCTCCTGGCCCATGTAATTTAGTAGGATTGGTCTTCTCATATAAAGTATGAGCTGCTACTGAAGTAGTAGTACATCTTCGCTTCGGATTTAACGGTTCTAATAAGAAGTGATCATCTCGCAAAATACCGAACATAGCATCACTACCACTACCAGGATTTGCTGCTATCGATGCACATTCCATAATCTTACCCATATGGAGTGCTAAACCTGCTGGCAGACCTTCTTTAATACAAAAACTAGCAAAAACAGTCGGATCATAAGCCCTACCAGCAATAATAACCTCTGCTCCTTCATCTAGAGCTTCGATAAAAGGTTCTACTCCCATCTGTCCTACAATCCTAGTACTAGCTTTTAACTCCTCCTCAGTCAACTCTGGAGCAGGATATAACGGGCTTATATCCCCTGTTCGAAACTTTTCTAAGACAAATTCTTGCTCCTGTTCAGCTTGAATAGTAGCTAATTTAAAATTCAATTCTTCTTCCTGGGCAATCTCTTTTACAATCTGAGTACACCATTCCAAATGAGAAGCAGCACCTGCTCCTCCAGCCGTTCCTACAATTACTGGAATATCCTTTTCCTGTCCTGCTTTAATCATTAATTTAAGATCCCTTTTAACTGCTGTTTCATCTGTAAAAGAGACCCCTGCTCCTAAATAATAAGGACCAGGATCACTTGAACCAGCATCAACTGCAATCAAATCTGGCTCTTTATCCAAACCCCTTTCAAAAGATTCAACTGGAAATCCATAACCCAAGATTGCTGTTGGGGATAAAACTCTGATCTCTTTCATATTATTCATCCCACCTTCCTTTATAAGTTTACAACTTATCGATATATAGTGTCAGTAGTCTGTGTCTGTGAAATTCAAACCCGCTAACCCCTAGGTTTTGAACTCGATTTCTACTGACACGGATTACGGACACTGACACATAATTATCCTCTAGTTTTAAGTAACGCCAACACTCGCTCCATCTCATTTTTAACGATCATAAATCCTTCATCAACACCCATTCCTGGTTTAGCCAGCATCTGATCAGGTCTGGTTGCCAGTGCTAAATTAACACAGATTTGAGCCGAACGATCCGTTTCATTACAGGTTCCGCCCTGATAAGCTCCTACTCCATTTTCTTTACAGTATAATACCGCTTCTATTGTATTATTAATCCCACCTAAATCAGGTGTCTTAATCTGAACAACATCTGCTGCCTCTTGATCAACAAACATCTTAATATCTTCAAAAGTATTACACCATTCATCCGCTACCAATTCAACTGCTATCTCTCTACTTTGGACTTCATCCCTTAAAGCCTTCATATCTTTAATCTGTTGCTCTCTGCTACCAGAGTCCATTGGCCCTTCAATTCTGAGAGTATGTGGCTTAGCAGCCTGGGCCAACTCTTCTAGATAATCTGCCATCTGTTGTGGGTCATTATCAAATGCCAGACCGATCGTACCATAGACATCGACATGGAAGATAGGTAGATAATCTGAAGTAGGTCGTAGCTTCTTAACCCTATTTTTTAACCATTCAACATACTCTAATAATTTCTCCCCATTCTCGCCTAACTTGTCGTTAACATTATTGATCAACGCATGAGGCATCACATCTGTATGCTTAATCACCATCTTATCAACATTAACATATCTATCATCACCGGTCTGGGTAAAGATCGGCACAGGTTCTGCAATCAATTCCAAATCATATTCTTCTGCTACTACCTCTGTCATCGTCTTCTTCTTAGCTTTAGCTACTGCATCCAATATTGCTTGAGTAAGACCATAACAAATTGCTGTGTGTAATCTTTCCCCATCTCTAGAAAATTGCTCAATCTCTCCTGCCAATTCTCTAAAAGAACTTAATTCTTTACCAATCAACTGAGGAGCAATCTCCTCTTCAATCACTGGAATGAAATCTTGAGCTAAAAATAATGGATCTCTTCCTCCAGCTCCAGAATATTGAACTGCTGCACAATCACCATAAGCTACTTGTCCGTCTTCTAAAATAAGCATTACTGAAATTGACTCTCCAGCCTGACGGATTGCACTAAACCCTTCAGTTTTAGCTTGGCCCACATAAGAAAACCTATCTGTTTCTGCACCATCCTTAATCGCTTGTTGATCATCAAAATAAAATCCCGTCATCCCTGGAGAAGTAACTACTTCTTTAATTTTCATCTAATCCCTCCCTGTTCACTATTCACTGCTTTTTACTAAATTTAATTCGCTCATCTCAACTTCTAGAATAATTTTGAATTTTTCTGCAATCCCGTTCTAGTTTACAGTGTACAGTTTACAGTTTACAGTTAAATAAACCCCTTTAACATCTCAAAATCAAATAAAACAAAATTTTACTCTTAACCGTCAACCGTTAACTGTCAACCATCAACTTTTACTCCCGCGGTCTTCCTACTAATTTACCTTTACCAATAGCATAAATATCATCAATTACCATTTGGAAATTAGGTTCTCGTAACTCCTCTTTACCACGTTCTTCTAACTTAGTCTGATTAAATTTCAATACTTCATCTGAAAAAGGTAGATTACCTGGATTTAAATATCGTACTGCTCCTTCATTGTCTCTAGCAGGTAAGATATTACCAGCATTATATCTACTTGGTGCAAAAGGTATATCTATAACTCCCGCTGTAAAGGCTTTTACTGTTCCTTGAACTAGATCACCATTACCTAATTCAAAGACTCTATCTAAAATTTGTCTAGTTTCTTTCTTAATCATCTCTTTTTCTTTCTCTAATTTATCATTGGAAGCAAACTCCTGATCTTTAAGCATATTGATCAACTGTTTAGTAGCTCTTAAACCTTGTGCATTTGCCTCTTTAGTTGGAATACCTAACGCTTCATGTGGAGTCTTAACAATAACCTTAGTCGCTTTAGCTAAAGCAGCTGTAGCAGCCCCCCACGAGATAACTCCAAATGCTTGTGCTTCATCTTGAGGAAAACCTCCCATCCATTGATGGAAAACAGTAGTCAACATTACATCATCATAATCAGCTAAGTACTCTTCCGCCAATTCTTCTAAAGTCTTAATAGCAGCAACATCCTGAATCAAATTACCACATTGACCATACCCTAAAGTTAGATTCTTAACTCCCTGTTCAACGGCCAACAATGCTTCTATAATTGCTACACTATGAGAGACAGAAGGTGGCACTAAGGTTCCAGTTAACGGACCAAAAGGCTCTCGGTTAATCTTAACTCCATGCTCTTCATAAAGTCCAATCAAACGATCAACATACTGCCAGTCATATAGTGTCTGTTCTATTGAAACTTCTTTAGCATAAGGAATATTGTAAGAAATCCCTCCGCCTTCATAATCAGTAAATCCACCTGCTAAAGTAATCTCTGCTAATAATCTAGCATCTGGAGTTCCATGCCTAACCTGCAATGGAGCATCTAAAGCCTCAACTAATTTTCTACAACCTTCAACCCCATGATTAACTGCTGGAAATCCATTCAATAATGACCTACCTTCATTTCGGCTTTCCTTAATCCCATCCGCTGCTTCTTGATAATTATTCTGTCTAGTATAACTATCTATTGTAGTTGGTAGTACATCTGCTTTTCCTTCTTCTCGTAAAAATTGTAATAACTCGATATGTTGATCAATTAAAGCTACTCCTGCTCGTGGTTGAATTAAAGAAATTCCTTCTTCTTTAGCCTTTGCTAATTTATCAGCCATCACCTTTTCTGTTGGTAAATTTTTATGATAAGCAATAGCTTCATCAAAATCAACTGCTTCTCCTGTTGGCCATTGCCCTAAAATCTCTGCCCTAACCTGCTTAAATTTTTCTAAATCCCACTTTTTATTTTCTAATTTCATTTCGCTTCCCTCCTAATTAATTTAATTAGTTACTCCTAAGTCCTGCTTTAAGTCAGCAATTGGCTCTTCAGGCAATGTACCTGGAGGATAAACCCGATCAAAGCCCATTTCTAAGAACTTATCTTCAGTTGGTTCCCACTCTTGTTTACCAACTACTAAATTACCTCCAACATATAATGTGATATCTTCTAAGCCAGATTCAATACACTTTTCTCTAAACCCTTTACAATCAAGCTCACCATGACCATACAAAGAAGAAACTAAAATAGCATCTGCATCCGTTTCAATAGCAGCATTAATAAATTCCTCTTGCGGAGCCAACACTCCAATATTGACAACATCAAACCCTGCCTTTGTAAATGCTTCTTCTAAGATCCTATTTCCTACTGCATGAACATCAGAACCAATAACTCCCATCACCACTGTCTTCTTTTCTGCCATAGACTATCCCACCTCTAATTTAGTTTTGTTAAACAGAACCATCAAAATTTTTACTTGCTATAGTATAAATTTATAGGTAATAATATCTTCGTCAAAAGTTCAATGCAAGTTAGATACCACTTTTAAAAAAATAACAATTTAATTCTATCTTATTCTAATAAAGAAATTATTTCAACCTTTTAGTGCATTCTTTATTTAATATTTTCAACCTCAGCACAAAAAAATACTCAACTTTAACAAAATTTAATTGAACGGAATGGGTTATCTAGCTAAAAAAAAAGTATTTATTAAACTGATTAACCCAATTTTATAATTCGTTTAACATGTACGTCAACTTAATAACACTGTGTCAGTGTCTGTGTCTGTAGTCTGTTAAGATCTACCCCTTTAAATCATAAAGATTTTGAAGTTAGATCTTTTTACTGACACATAATTATACCTTAAGTTAACGCGTATGAGTCGTTTAATAAATCCTGTTAATTAAAATGTATTTCAACTTCATCATAAAGCAACAGCGTCAAATAAAGGTCAACTCCTATGCTGAAGTTGTATAACAAAAAGATTTTCTTTTTTTATGCTCAACAAATAACTCAATATATATATCCAATGGAACCTTCCTCATCTTTTTCTTTACATTGGTCAGCAATCTGTCTGAACATTGTTCCTGAATTTCCACCGTTTGGATAAGGTCTTAGATAAAAATGAGCATCAAAATTTATAATTCCTATTTTAGGATCATATTCTTCCTTTTCATTAGCTCTTGGTTCTGACTTTCTATCTGATAAATCTATTAACTCAATCCATTGATGACATCGAAATGCATTGAAGTTGTCAGTATCGTCCACACTTCCTTGCCATATACCTTCTTCTATCGGCATATTTTTGTAAAAGCTTCATCATCTACTCTCCTTTTAATCAGATTGTGAATATTTATTATCCTATATCCTCTTCCTAGTTTTAATCATAAGATAAGTATGTCAAATAAAAGTCAAATTCCTCAAAAAAAAAGTATTTACTAACTTTATTTAAAGTTTAGTAAATACCAACTAATTATATCAAATCTATATAAATAAATTTCAATTTTTCATTTTCAAATTTAAAAATAGTATAATCATTAATCCTCACTATCTATCTTAACTCAATTTTTCTCCCATCTTAACTAATTTATCACCCAAAACAACTAAATTCTGAATCTGAGCATAGATCTCCTCTATAATATCTGCTTGTTCATTACTAGCTTTATTAATCTCTTCAACTACATTATTTAATTCTATCACATCATCACAGATCTCATTTAAAGTTTCTTTTACTTCTAATGTTAAACTTGTAGATTTACTGGCTAGGCCTTGAGTTTCTTCTGCTACCACAGCAAAACCCCTTCCTTCTTTTCCTACCCGTGCAGCCTCTATCGATGCATTCATCCCAATTATTTTGATTTGATCTGAAACTTTCTCTATCGCTGCAATTATACCATCAGTATTTTTTACTTTAGCTTCAGTTCGACCTGAAATATCATCTAAATCTTCTCCAGTTTTAATCATCTTATCGGCTTCTATAAAAATACCTTCTACTTGATTGTTTACTATTTCAGCAGCATCTAATAGCTCTTTAGAAATCTTTAATAACTCCTCTTTCTTATCTATAGGTTGAGAGATAGTGATACCTCCTATTACTTCTCCTTCATCATTTAGTATCGGATTAGAAACTGCAATATAAGGTGTTCCTGCTACAGTACCATCTACCTCTGTTACTATTCTCTCTTTATTTTTCATAGCTTTATTTATGGCCCACTTTCGACCAATCGGGTCACCTTTTTTAGTTGTTTCTCCTTTTATATTCTTGAGGACTAATTTTTCACCTGAGTAATATGCTATTACCTCCTTGCGATTTACTATAGTCACCCCTATATCTTCTGGCATAAATTTATTCAATAATGGAGCGAGTTCTAAAATCATTTCTAATCTTTTTGGTAACTTTTCCACAGTTGTTTCTCCCCTTTACAATATATTAAACCTCTCTTCTAGCAACCATTATATAAATTAAATTTTAATTTTTTACCTATCAGCGTTAACTTAAGATAATTTCTTATATCATAGATGTTCGAAGTGAAGCTTTATTACAATTATGTGTAGCTTTTGCTTAGAACCATGAGGGAGATTTCTCGTTCTGAAAGATTTTTTCTGAGCTTCTAAGATTCGTCTGCGAATAA
>NZ_JALKBX010000062.1 GCF_023227745.1 Natroniella acetigena
AAAACATAGAAACCATATCAACTGTAAACTGTACACTGATATATAGTGGCAAAGTGCCACTATATATCAATAAAAAACAAGATGATTAGTAAATTATCTATTAAGTTGATGCAGATGAAGCTTAATTAGAATTTATTGTAAAACTTTTTTACCGGTAATTTTTACTTAAGCAGTTGACAAGTTTAGGTTTAAGTGTTATCATTAAGTGATGTAATTAATCTATAAATAATGTTAATTATAGTAAATAGGAGGGATAGATATGGCATCAATTATGGGAGACGCATTTGCTGACGCAGGTCTTGTTGATGAAGAGGATGTAAAAGAAGTTGCAGCAGAATCTGAAGTTGAAAATAACGCAGATAGAGCAACTGGAACTGTAAAGTGGTTCAATTCTGAAAAGGGATTTGGATTCATCGAGCAAGAAGATGGAGACGATGTTTTTGTTCATTTTTCTGCAATTGAAGAAGAAGGATTTAAAGACCTAGAAGAGGGTCAAGAGGTTGAGTTTTCAGTTGTAGAGACTGAAAAAGGCTTACAAGCTGAAAATGTACTTAAGTCATAAGAACATAGACCAGTTAAGCTCAGGTGAAAACCTGAGCTTTTTTGATGCTAAATTTTAGCTGCTGACTAAAATTTGTTTGATTTGAATTTATAGATTACGTATTGGACATGTTAATTACAAAGGAGGTTTTTGATTAGCATGTCTAGAGTAAAGTTAATTCCTACTGAAGAGGCAACAGGAATCACTAAAGACGTCTTTGCAGAGATTGAAGATCAATTTCAGATGGTGCCTAATATTTTTAAAGTGTTGGCCCATCAGCCTGATATTTTACGGGCCAACTGGAATAAAGTAACTAGTACCATGAAAGAGGGAGCATTATCAGTTGAGCTTAAGAAATTGGTTGCTTTGCGTGTTTCAGTCTTAAATCAAGCTGAATACTGTATTGCTAAGCATTATCAAGGTTTAGAAAGCTTAGGTTTTTCTACAGAGATACTTGATCAAGTAAAAGCTGCTGATTATAGTAACTTGAATGATTTGGAGACTAGAGTGTTAACTTTTGTCGATCAAGCTACCAATAATTATCAGGACTTAACTGATGATTGTTTTAATCAGTTAGGATTAAAGGAGGAGGAACTACTGGAGGTCGTAGCTGTGATAGATCTCTTTTCTGGATTCAATCGAGTAACAGAAATTTTAGCTGTTGATTTAGATTAAAGCCTTATAGAAATAAGGCTTTAATCTAAATCTTTTAATCTAATAGCTTTAAAATAATGATAGTTATAAGCTATTTGCTGGATGCTGTAAATCCAGTAAATAGCTTTTTTTATTGTTTAGGAAATTATTCTTTTTATAGATCGTGTATTACATTTACGGGGCAAGCCCACGTAGTTTTACGCACGAAATTGATAACTTTATTTTTAAAATTTTTAATGGTTTGCTTAGTCTTAGACTATAGCTAAAAGGTATTTTTTATCATATATAGTTAAATTTATTAAAATAAATGTATATCTCTGGATAATAATGTTAATAATAGATAATACCAAGAGAGTAAAGGGGTGTTGATATGGGATCAGTTGAATTGACTGGGGTTGATACTTCAAAATTACCTGTATTGTCTAATGAAGAGATGATGGAACTTTTCAAACAAATGAATGCTGGTCAGCAAGAAGCAAGAAGGGAATTAATCAGTAGCAATTTAAAGTTAGTTTTAAGTGTTCTACAGCGCTATAGGAATAGCAACCATCCAGTAGATGACTTATTTCAGATTGGCTGTGTTGGTTTAGTAAAAGCAGTTGATAATTTTGATTTAGATAAAGGAGTTAGATTCTCTACTTATGCTGTACCAATGATTATTGGAGAAATAAAGCGTTATTTAAGGGATAATCGTGAAATAAGGATTAGCCGTTCTTTAAGGAATACAGCTTATCGGGCTATGCAATTAAAGGAGAGATTAAGAAAGAAGAATGCTGAAGAACCAACATTAGGTCAAATTGCTGAAAAATTAGAGATGTCAAGAGAAGAGGTTGTTTATGCCTTAGAAGCTACTAAAAGTCCTATTTCATTATTTAAACCTGTCTTTGAGGATGAAGGTGAACCAATTAGATTGGTTGATCAACTTAGTGAAGAAGAAGGCTTAGAATTAACAGATGAGATCAATATTAGAGAAGCACTTAAGGTTTTAACTGCTCGAGAAAGATTGATCATTAAACTTAGATTTTATCGAGGTAGAACTCAATCTGAAGTAGCAGAGCGAATTGGTGTTTCTCAAGCACAAATTTCTAGATTACAAAAACGGGCACTTAATAAATTACATGAGGCTGCTGCAGTTAAGGAGGGAAACTAATGAAACGGGTTAGATTAGTAGTAATTATAAGCATTGCTTTAGTATTATTGTCTTTATGGGCCAATAGTAAGGCGTTTGTCTTAGTAGATGATTATCAGCAAGAAGATTTATTAAGATTACATATTGTTCCTAATAGTAATTCTATTGATGATCAAATCTTAAAGCGTGAGATTAAAGAGCAAGTAATAACTATGACCCAAACTTTATTAGCAGATAAAACAGATATAAGTCAGGCTGAAACTGAGTTGATTAATAATAAAGAGCAAGTGGGTGTTCTAATAGAGGATGAACTTCGTACTAAAGGTTATGATTATCAAGTAGAATTAAATATAACAGAGACCTTTTTTCCAACCAGAACTTATGGGAATTTAACTTTGGAGCAAGGAGATTATAAAGCATTAGAAATAATCATTGGACAAGGGGGAGGAGAAAATTGGTGGTGTGTATTATTTCCTCCGCTATGCTTTATTGACTCTGGTGAACAAGTTGTATCTGAATCTGAAGGGGAGGTGGTTGATAACTTAGATCATCAAGAAGTTGATTTTAAATTTAAACTAAAGTCAATAGAATATTTAGAAGAAAACCATAAATGGGTTAAAGAGAGATTGAATTCAATTAACTTAGCCAATATATTTAGAACAGATAATTGAATTAATTCCGCACTGATTGCTAATTATCACATATAATAATAACAAATTATTTGAGTAATTAGTGAAAGGAGCGGAATTATGGATAGGAAAAGGGATAAAAAAATAAAAGAAGTTGTTAGTAAATATCGTAATATTCCTTATAAGCATAATGGACGTTCTCTAAGAGGTTTAGATTGTTTAGGTCTAATTATCTTTTTTTACAAAGAATTTGGCATTGACCTTACTCATAAAGATAGAAATTATTCTAAGGAATGGTATAAAGAAGATGCAGGAGTTTATTTAAGGGAATTATTAAAAGTAGGAACTGCAGTTGAGTTTGATAACTTGCAAGCATTAGATCTAGTTTATTTTGAATTATTACCCGATGTAGTAACCCATTCAGGGGTAATGGTTAATGATCAACAATTCATTCATATCTTGCAGAAAAGAAATGTAGAAATCAGTTCTTTTAATCGTTTCTGGCGTAAGAAATTTGCTGGAGCAAGGAGGTTAATTTGATAATTTAATCTAATTTTTGATTTAATATTGAGTCTAAGTAAAAAATATAATATAATATGTAGTATCAAGGAGAGAGGAGCAAGTGGATGAAAAGGTTATTACAGAGGATTATTAATAGAGATATCCAATTGTTTTATTTGTTTAATCACAAGCTCAAATGTAGGTTATTAGATTTAATAATGCCTCAAATAACTCATTTAGGGGGAGTAGTATTTACTTGTAGTTTAACAATCTTGTTAGTTGTTTTCGGTCAGGGAAGATTAAAAGAGACAGGGTGGCAAGTTTTAATAGCTTTAGTAAGTAGTGGAGCAGTAGTTCAAATAATTAAGACGATTGTTGCTCGAAGCCGACCATACAAAGTCTTAAAAGAGGTAAATATAATAAACCCACCTTTTTGTATGCGTTCTTTTCCTTCTGGTCATACAACAGCTATCTTTTCAATAGCAATCGTTTTTGGAATTAATTTTCCTAGTTTAAGTCTTGTTTTTAGAATGATTGCTGGATTAGTTGGAGTTTCTAGAGCTTATATTGGGGTACATTATCCTTCTGATATATTAACCGGCGCACTAATTGGAATTTGTTTTTCGAATTTGGCCCATGGTTTGATTTAAAATAATTTTCTTTTTAGCTAGCTAACCTTGAGGGTTAGCTTTTTATTTTACTCCATGAATGCTCAGTTTTAGCTTTTTTTATGCTACTGCTGATATCTTTACTTTTCCTTCTGTAACCGAAACTTACGGGAATATTGTCTTAGAAGCTATGGCTTCAGGATTGCCGGTTGTTGCTATCTATGCAGGAGGGGTTAAGGAGAATTTAGTTGATCAATATAATGGTTTAGCTTGTCAAGAAAATGATAGTCAGGAGTTTACAGCTAAGTTAAGGTTATTGATTGAGAACGAGCAATTGCGAGAGGAGTTGGCTAGGAATGCTAGAGAATATTCGTTAGGTAAGTCATGGGAGCAGGTATTTGCAAGGTTAGTAGCTGATTATCAGGAAGCGATTAATAGATAAAAAAAGTGTCAGTGTCAGGAATCAGTGTCAGTAAAAAATCGAGTTCAAAACCTTTATGATTTAAAAGGTTAGGGGTTTGATTTTGACAGACCACAGTCACAGACACTGACACATAATATTATTTAATCTTGAGCTTCAAGGTGATCTCTAACAATATTCAAAGCCTCTCCGAAACGTTGAAAATGAACTACTTCCCTCTTTCTTAAGAAAATAAGGGTGTCAATTACTCCAGCATCATTACTTAAGTCAATTAAATTTTCATAAGTTGCTCTTGCTTTTTGTTCAGCAGCCATATTTTCATGTAAGGTAGCAATCGGATCTTCATGGGCTTGGATATAAGATGCTGTCCACGGTACGCCTGTAGCATCACTAGGATAGATTGCTCGCCCATGTTGGGCGTAATCAGCCCCTAATCCTGCTCTACGTAACCTTTGGACAGGAACTCCTTCAGTCAGTTTATAGATTAGAGTACCAATGATTTCCCAATGGGCCAACTCTTCTGTGCCTATATCGGTTAAAATTGCTTTAGCTTCATCAGTTGGAATTACATACCTTTGGGTTAAGTACCTAAGGCCTGCCGATAATTCGCTATCTGGACCACCATACTGAGCAGATAATAATTTAGCTAAGCCTAAGTCAGTTCTTGAGACTCTGACTGGATATTGAAGTATTTTTTCATATCTCCACATTCTTTTTCCTCCTTTTTAGTATTCAATTTGCCAAGGCCATGGACTTCTTGGATACTCCCATGGGTAGTCACTAGGATGCATAATATGCAATGGACCATATCTTTCTTGATAATCCATCCTCAACTCTCTGAGTTGTTGAGAGTAGCGATTATACTCTTTCAATGCAGCCTGATCTTGTAGGTGAGTATCTAGATATAGAGCAAACTCAAGAACGGTAAACTCTAATGCTTGAATCTCTCTAAGCTGTCTAAGTTCTTCTCTAGTCATCATTTCACCTCCAATTTGGGTTAAAAGTAATTATCTTCTTCTGACATACGGTATATCTAATTCGGGAAAGCTTGTTCCTTGCTTTAAACCTTCCAGTGGCGAATAATGTTCCTGGTAAGTTTGAAAAGGGACATATGCTTCAGCTAATCTCAGTTCCAAATGTCGACTATTTTCTAAAAACTCTCTATCTGGTGCCATTAGTTAACCCCCTTGAAATAATTTAGTACATAATATTCACTAAATCATCAAACTGTTAATTAAATTTTTTAACTGAGTAAATAGTATAATATTTTTTCTTTTTGAAATAATAAATTTGTAAGGGGGGAGAGCAATGACATTAGATAATGTAAAATGTAATGTGAGCAACTGTAGGTACTGGGAACAAAAACACTGTACAGCTTCAGCAATAGAGGTTAATGTTGATGATGGAGGAAATAGAGCAGATCGATTTGAGAAGACAAATTGTCAGACTTTTGAAAATCAATAATCTTTGTTGATTAAAGACCACAGTTAAAACTGTGGTCTTATTTTTTACTTGACTTTTTTGAAAACTTATAATATAATCAAAACCAACAACAAACAATCATAAACGAGCAAATAAGACAAGAGAAACTGCTCTAAATGCACAAAAACATTCAAAGGGAGGGTTGAGATGTTTGCTGAGGAAAGAAGAACAGAGATTATAGGTTTAACAAAAGAGGGCAAGTCAGTCACAGTCAATGATTTATGTGACAAATTTGATGTATCAGCTTCAACAATCAGAAGAGATTTGCAGTTATTAGAAAAAGAAGGTTTGCTTGAAAGAACACATGGTGGAGCAGTAGCTAAAGGAGGAGCTAAGTTTGAGCCTTCATTTATAGAAAAAGAAACTGAAAATATTGAAAGTAAATTGGCTATTGGTCAACAAGCAGCAGAATTGATTAGTGATGGTGATACGATTATCATTGATGCAGGAACTACGACTACTAAATTGATTGATCATTTAGATAATTATCTAAATTTAACGATTATTACTAATGCAGTCAATGTTGCTGTAAAGCTGGCTAAGTCTTCTCATGAGATAATTTTGACAGGAGGAAACTTGAAAAAGAAGACATTGGCTATGGTTGGCCCTTGTGCTGAAATTAATCTAAAGAGATTTAATGTTGATAAGGTGTTTTTAGGAACTAACAGTATTGACTTAGAACAAGGAATAACTACTCCCGATTTAGTAGAAGCTAATGTAAAAAGCTTAATGGTAGAAGTAGCACAAGAAGTGATTGTGTTGGCTGATCATACTAAATTTAAAGAAGTTGCTTTTATTAATGTAGTTGGATTAGCAGAAGTAGATAAAATAATAACTGATCAGAAATTAGAAAAAGAAATTTTAAAAGAATATAAGCAGCAGGTAGAGATTATAGTTTCCTAGGAGGTTAAAAAGATGATTGTAACGGTAACTTTAAATCCAGCATTAGATAAGACAATAATTTTATCAGACTTTAAGCTAGGACAGACTAATCGAGTAAAAGAAGTTAGAGAAGATATAGGAGGGAAGGGGATTAATGTTTCTAAAGTAGTAGCTGAATTAGGAGGAGATACAACTGCTTTAGGATTATTAGGAGGAAAGAATGGTAAACTAATAGTTGATAAGTTAGATGTTTTAAACATTAGCTCTAGTTTTACTTGGATTGAAGCTGAAACACGAACCAATTTAAAATTAGTTGATCTAGCTCAAAACAAAGAGACAGAGATCAATGAGTTAGGGCCAGCTATTAAAAATTCAGCTCTAGATGAGCTGCGAAAATCTTTATTACAAACAGTTGAGACTGGTGATTTTGTAGTTTTAACAGGGAGTTTACCTCCGAATACTCCAGAAAATATTTATCAGCAGTTAATAATTGAATGCAAAAATAAAGGAGTAAAGGTGATTTTAGATACATCAAATCAACCCCTAGCTGCTGGGATTGAAGCTAATCCTTATCTAGTTAAGCCCAATTTATCTGAATTAGAACTGTTAGCTAAAAAAAAGCTTGAATCTTTAACAGAGATAATAGAAGTTGGGGAAAGAATTTATCAGCAGGGAGTTGAGATTGTAGTTGTCTCTTTAGGAGCAGAAGGAGCAGTGGTTATTAGTCGGGCAGGAACTTGGAAGCTTACTTCTCCAATAGTGGAGGTGAGAAGTAGCGTTGGAGCAGGGGATACCTTGGTAGGAGCCTTAGCTTTACGGTTAAACCAACAACAAAGTTTAAAGGAAGCAGTTAGATATGCAGTAGCTGCTAGTGCGAATACTGTTACTAAAGCTGGCACACAAATTTGTAATAAAGATGAATTGGAGCAGTTGTTAGCTCAAGTAGTAATTGAAGAATTAAGTTAAGTAAGATCAAAAATAGGAGGTAAAAAAATGAAATTAACCGAATTATTGACTGAGGATCTAATTAAATTAAATTTGGAAGGGAAGGATAAGGAAGCTTGTTTAAAAGAATTGGTTACTCTATTAGCTGAAGCTGGAAAGATTACTGAACAAGAAGAGTTTTATCAAACAATTTTAGCTAGAGAGGAGTTGAGTACGACTGGAGTAGGTAATCAAGTTGCCATACCCCATGGGAAGAGTGAGGTGGTTAAAGAGCCAACAATTGTTTTTGCTAAATCAGAGACTGGAGTTGACTATGGGAGTATTGATGATCAAGATGTCAAGTTATTCTTTATGATAGCAGTACCAGAGAAGAAATCTGAGGAACACTTAAAAGTGTTAGCTAAATTATCTAGAAAATTGATGCACCAAGAGTTTAGAGAGGATTTATTAACTGCTGCCACTAAACAGAAGGTCTTAGAGGTAATTAAGGAACACGAATAATCAATAAAAAGGGGGAATTGAAATGAAAATTGTAGCAGTAACCGCCTGTCCTACTGGGGTAGCTCATACTTATATGGCAGCAGAGGCATTAGAAAAGGCTGCTCAAAAGAAAGAAATTGAAATTAAAGTTGAGACACAAGGATCTGTAGGGATAGAAAATGAATTAACTACCGAAGATATTAAGCAAGCAGATGCTGTAATTATTGCTGCTGGTACTAATGTTAAGACTGGTAGGTTTCAGGGTAAGCCTCTTTTATCAGTAGAAGTTGGAGAGGCGATCAAGGATGCAACAGCTTTATTGGAGGAGGCTAAAGAAAAAGCAGAAGATTTTGAACCGCAAGAGGATGTAGTGACAGATGTTAAAACTCATAAGTCAGAGCGCAGTCAGCAACGTACAGGAGCTTATAAGCACTTAATGAATGGTGTTTCTAGAATGATTCCATTTGTAGTTGCTGGGGGATTAGCTATTTCTTTAGCTTTTGCTTTTGGTGGAATTGATGCTGAAGGAGCTTTAGCTGGAGCTTTGATGCAGATTGGTGGTGATGCTGCTTTTGCTTTAATGGTACCTATTTTGGCTGGGTTTATTGCTGCTTCAATTGCAGATCGACCTGGTTTGGCTCCAGGTATGGTTGGTGGGATGCTGGCTGTTCAAGTTGAAGCTGGTTTCTTAGGTGGAATTATTGCTGGTTTCTTAGCAGGTTATGTAACAGAATGGTTAAAGAATATTATTAAGTTGCCTGCAACATTAGAAGGGTTAAAACCAGTCTTAATCTTACCTTTATTTTCTACATTAATTATTGGTTTATTAATGCTCTTTGTTATTGGTCCGCCAGTAATGGGGATTATGACTGGCTTGGAGAATTGGTTGGAAGGTATGACTGGTACTAATCGAGTCTTATTAGGAGCTATTTTAGGAGCAATGATGGCCTTTGATATGGGGGGGCCAGTTAACAAAGCAGCTTATGCTTTTGGAGTAGGATTATTAGCTTCAGAGATTTATACACCTATGGCAGTAATTATGGCAGCAGGAATGACACCTCCATTAGGTTTAGCGTTAGCCACAATGATTACTCCTAATAAATTTGACCGGCAACAAAAAGAAGCAGGTAAGGCAGCAGCAGTATTAGGGATTTCATTTATTACAGAAGGGGCAATTCCTTTTGCTGCGGCTGATCCGTTGAAGGTTATTCCTTCAATCATGGTTGGTTCTGCAATAACAGGTGCTTTATCAATGCTATTTAATGCTACTTTAAGAGCTCCTCATGGTGGTATTTTTGTAGTTGGAATTCCAGGAGCAGTAGGAAATGTGTTATTATATGCTGTAGCAATTTTAATTGGAACAGTTGTAACAGCATTATTAGTCAGCAGTTTAAAAGAAAAGATCGAAGTTGCTTAATTAAAAGAGAGGGCTTAGCTAAGCCCTCTCTTTTAGATTTTATTTGGACTTAATTCGAGCTAATGTTGCAATATTAAATTAGCAGGTTAAAATTAAGGTATAAGTTTTAAAGGAGGAGAGAAATTTATGCCGATTAAGATTGTAGAAATCACTAGTGAGACTGATCTTCATGCTCGACCAGCTAGGTTGGTTGTGGCAACAGCAAAGCAGTTTGCAGCTGAAATTAAGTTAACTCTAGCTGAAAAAGAGGTAAGTGCTAAAAGTATTCTAGGGGTGATGAATTTAGCAGTTTTTTGTGGAGAGCGGATTGAGATTATCTCAGATGATGAAACTGCTGTTAATCAATTGACCCAATTAGTGAAGAATGAATTTAATGAATAGTGAATATAATTTAAGATGAAATACCTAATCGTCTTAAATTTACTTCTACACTAACATTGACAGAAGCTAAAGCAAAATCTTGGTGCCATGTAGCAGCATCAAAGTCCTCAGGGTGTTCTGATTTAAGTATTTGACCAATCCCAAGAATATCACTTTGATAGTCTTGTAATTTATTAAATAAAATATGGCTCTCTTTTTTTAAAGCGGCTGCTAAATTCTCTTCTACTTTTTCTAATAGCTGAGGATTATCAATTATTCTTTCGTAAGTGGTAAATTCAGTTAAATCTACATCTAGCTCAAGATCAACTTTGATATTAAGTTGCTCATCTTCATAGTAAGGGGTTAATTTAGTGGCAGCTTCTTGAACATAATAATTAACCATATAATCTTCAACTTCCAAAGACAGCTCTCCTTTAGAATACATATGTTGAAGTAACATTAAAGCTCTAGTCTCTTTTTTTTCTAATGTACCAACTAGTTGATCCCTTTGAAAGACTGCTGTACCGATAATATCTACCTCATTTGTTCCATAGTCAAGTAAAGGAAGATGAGGGTCTCTACCTTTAATATAAAATGAGGTAAAGAAATCATTTAATGTCTTTTTTGGTAATAGTGAGTTTCTGGCTGTTGTTTCAAATAAAAATTGTAAATATTCACCAATCTCATGCCGGCTAGCAATTTCTATGTTTTTAATATTTTCAGCTCGCTCAGAGCTAATAGCTAAGACAAGAGAACCAGGGGCAATTGGATTTCGCCAAAGAGCATCAATATGCTCTTGTAAACCAGCTTCTGCTAATTCTTGACTAAAGATAATTGTACTTAACATTCCAAAAGAGATCCAGCCTATAGTTCTAGTCTGTATTTCTTTAAAGCCAGTAGCTAGAGAAGGGGCTATATTTGAAATAATGTGGGTTTCTTCAGGAGCCTCTTCTGCTACTATTGGGAATTGAGCTGAAAATAAAAAGTTATCTTTTTCAGCTTGGTCAATAGTGATATAAGTAGGGAATTTGGTACGATCGATTTCATTAATATCCCAACAACCTGTACTGAGTAAGAGAGCTAATAAATAAATGATTAGTAACTTATGCTTCATTTTGATCTGCTCCTTTAATATTTCTTAGTTTGGCGATAATTAGCAATGAAATTGGGACTAATAAGGTTAAAACAACACCAAATTCTGCAATGAAATTTAGATAATTAAAGATTTCAAGTACATTTTCAGGTATAAAAGCTAACCCAAAAATAATTGGTAATAAAAAGAGTCCACTATAGCGTTGGTCTTCAAAGCGCAGTAGTTGAGTTAAGCTATAACTAGCCATATAAAAATAACTACTGACAGTTGTAAAAGCAACAGCAATCCATAAAAAGATAAAGAAGAACTCTAAACGACCAAAAAATGGAACATCAATTGCTTTCAATAAAGTAACCGTAGGCCATAAAATTCTTTGTAAGGGCAGGAGACCATAAAACCCAATTCCAATAACTGTAATAAATAAATAAGTGAGCATTACAATAGCTAAACCTAATAATGAAGATGCTAATACTTTATCTTGTTTTTTAATAAAGGGAAAGATTAATAAGACAATCTCAGGGCCAATATAGCTGAACATAGTTTCATAAGTGCTATCAACTAATTCAGTAAGCCCAATTTGAAAGACTGGCTGTAGATTTAGCCAGTTTACAGCAAAAAATGTCGGTAATAATAAGATAAAGGCTGGACTTAGAACGAAAAATAAAAATTCATAAATTCGGGCTAAGGTTTTAAGACCATGACCAACTAAATAATAACTGGTTAATAAGAAGATAATTAGGGTAACTGAAATAGGGGTTTTTGGTAGATTAAAGGTTGCCAAGACTGTAACAAAGGTTCTAGCAATAAATGCTGTAGTGAGAGTACTATATAAAATATAGCTAAAGCTGATTAGCTTACCTAAATAAGGACCTAAAATATAATCACTATATTGAATGATTGTATCTTGAGGAAATCTACGCCCTAATAAATAAATAAACATTAAACTAACTGCCCAAACTCCAGCACCTAAAATAATTGCTAGCCAAGCATCTTGTCCAGCTGTTTTAGCCATAACACGTGGTAGAGATAAAATTCCCATACCAACACAAGTTTGAATAATAATAAAAGCTAGTTGTTGATTTGATATTTGATATTTTTCAATTTCACTCCATCTCATTAGGATCTTCTCCTTTACGATCTTGTCTATCTTGTTGTTGATTAGGGACTGATAATGGACGTTTGCTTAATAATCTAATTGGTGCTCTAATGATTGTATCTTTTAGATCTGACCATTTGAGAGGAGCAAATGGTGCAAAATAAGGCTGTCCAAAAGACTCTAAACTACATAGATGGATTAAAATTAGCAGCCAACCAATCATAATCCCATAGGTACTGAATGAAGCAGCTAGAAACATCATTGGAAATCTTAATAATCTTAAAGGAACAGCTGCTTCATAATTTGGAATTAAAAAGGAGACAATTGCTGTTAATGCGACTATAATAACCATTGGTGGGCTGACTAAACCTGCTGCTACAGCTGCATCACCAAGAATTAATCCACCAACAATTCCAATCGTTTCACCAATTGGGCCAGGTAATCTAATACCAGCTTCTCGTAATAACTCTAGACTGATCTCCATAATTAGTGCTTCTAAATATGAAGGAAAGGGAACTCCTTCTCTTACCTCAGCTAGTGAAATTGCTAGCTCATGTGGTATTAGCTCATGGCGAAATGAAACTAGTGAGATATAAATAGCTGGTAAACTAATTGTTAAGAAAGCTGCTGCAAAACGTAAAATTCTTAGAGCTGTTCCAATATAAAATTGATCATAATAATCTTCAGGCGATTGGTAAAATTGAACAAATGTTGTAGGCATGATACTGGCAAAGGGACTACCATCAATCATTAAGACTACTCTACCTTCTAATAAATTACCTACTACTCTATCAGGTCGTTCTGTAGTCTGAAATAAAGGAAAGATAGTTAACCAGTTGTCACTTAAATATTGATTGATCTGTCCTATTTCCAAAATACCATCTACATCTATATTATCCAATCTATATTTTATTCTATCTATTAATTCAGGTTCAGCAAGATCTTCAATATAAGTTATAGCTAATTCTGTATTAGTTCTTTTACCAATATTGTCGATTTCAATCATTAAATTATTGTCTTGTAATCTCTTTCTAATTAAAGCAATATTGGTCTGTAAGGACTCATTAAAGGCTTCTTGAGGGCCACGAGTGCTAGCTTCGATTCCTGGTTTATCAATTTCTCTTCCTTGCCAGTCTCGAACATCTAAACTGAAGGCTTTATCAACTTGATCAACTAATAAGATAGCTTTACCACCTAATATTTCAGTAATTACTTGTTCTAAAGAAGTAATTATGTCTGCTCCACTAATTGGAATAGATAATTCAGTTAATGTATCATTAACTTGTTCTTTAATTTCTGTTTGTTCAAGATTACCTGTTATTTCTAACATTAATGGTTTTAAGACTTTTCCTTGTAAAAGTTCATCTTTAACTAAGGCATCAAAAAAGATTAGTTGGGCTGCTAAATTTTTATCAGCACCGATATAAAATTCTCTAAAGACTAAATCACTGCTTGCAGCTAAATTATCTTTAATATAGTTAAGATTTAATTTGAGATTTTCATTGATTTTTTTGTGAGAATCAAGATTAAGTCGATTGATAATTTTTTTAGATTCTGATTTGAAAAACTTTTTGATTTTATCCCACATTATGTAATTACCTCACTCTAAAGACTCAGTTTTCTAGCTAGTTAGTAGTATATACTATATAAATTAATTTTAAACATTTTGGTTAAGTTTGAGTCTAAGTAAGAGCTGAACTTTTATGTTTTTAATGGTTTGCTTAACTTCAGCCTTAGACTTAAGCTTTATAGCAATTAAGTAAAGAAGATTTTGATTAAGATAGCTTAAATAGGGTACTTTAATAATAAGGAGGCAAGATGTTAATGACATTTAATACTGATCAATTTGATAAGCAAGGAGAGAAGATTGATTGTAAGGAAGTAGTTAATTTTTTAAATAACTTAACTACTTTAGAGCAAGGGCTCTTATTTGATTGTGTTGTACCAGGGATTAGAAATGAAGATTATCCTTGTGGGATTTCTAAACCGATTCCATTCTTAAGGGCAGTTAGCTATCAAGAGAAGTTGATGTTGATTATAGTTGAATATCAACTATATCTTGATCAATCCGATCAAGGACAAGAGTTAGCTTTAGAGATTCCTCACAATGAGCTTGAAATTTATAAAACTGAAGATTCTTTGAACTTGTTTACTAAAGCTGGAGAGCAATTACAGATTAAATTACATAGTACATTTGATTTTGCTTACCAGCTTGAAACAGATATTTCATTACCGATATATCCCCTATTAGATTGGTTAGCAAGTCCCTTTATTTAATCTAATTATACTTAAAATAACAAATTACTTATGATATAATTGACTCAGGCTAAAAATTAAAGGTTATAGTTTGTTTTGGAGGGATAATATGATAAATAGAAATTATACCAAACTAGAAGGGCAATTAGTAGATTGGATTCGAGAGCGAGTAGAAGAGGCAGGTTGTCGGGGTACTGTAGTTGGTTTGAGTGGAGGAATTGATTCAGCAGTAACTGCAGTATTATGCCAACAAGCCTTTCCAGAAAATAATTTAGGCTTAATCTTACCTTGCTATAGTAATCATCAAGATGCTGAAGATGCTAAGAAGTTAGTAGATGAATTTGAGATTAATTATCAAGTCTTTGATTTAGCAGCTACATTTGATCAATTATTAACGACGGTTGAAGGGGGGCAAGAGGTAACTAAGGATATGGCTGTAGCTAATATTAAGCCACGCTTGCGAATGACAACCCTTTATTATTATGCTAGTAAGAGAAATAGTTTAGTAGTAGGTACTGATAATCGTAGTGAATTGAAGATTGGTTATTTTACAAAGCATGGAGATGGAGGGGTTGATATCGCTCCATTAGGTAATTTAGTCAAATTAGAAGTGCGGGAATTGGCCAAAGAACTGGGAGTTCCTAAAGAAATTATTAGCAAGCCACCTTCTGCAGGATTATGGTCAGGTCAAACTGATGAAGAGGAATTAGGTATTAGCTATCAAAAACTGGACAATTATATCTTAACAGGTGAAGCTGAGCCTAAAGTGAAAGAGAAGGTGGAGCGATTAGCCAGTCAGAATGCACATAAATTACAAGCACCTCCAATTCCTAAATTTTAGTTGCTTTTTATTTGGAATAGATTATGATATAATGAATTTCATAATCTAAAAATAGGAGGGCTGAAAATGGGAAGTAAAACGGTACAATCTGTGGATAGAGCGTTAGACATCTTAGAGATTTTGGTTAAAGTACAACGACCGATTACATTAAGTGAGCTCAGTAAAAGAGCTGATTTAAATATCAGTACAGCTCATCGTCTGTTAAATACATTAGTAATGCGAGGTTTTGCAGCCCAGGAAGAAAGTGGAAAATATAAATTAGGTCTGCATTTATTTGAGATAGCAGGTACTTTAGAAAATTCGATGGATTTAAAGACGATAGTTAAACCTTACTTAGAAGAGATTGTAGAAGAATGTAATGAAACTGTTAATTTGGTTATTTTAGATCAAGGTGAAGTCTTATATGTAGATCAGGTAGAGTCTACTAATATGATCAGAATGTTTGCTAATGTTGGCAGTAGAGGGCCAGCCCATTCTCTAGGAGCAGGAAAGGTCTTATTATCCTATTTAGATGAGGAGCAATTAGATCAAGTATTAGCTCAAATTGATTTAACAGAATTTACTGCTAATACAATTACCGATCCAGCTGAGTTGAAAAAAGAGTTGATTAAGATTAGAGAGCAAGGTTATGCTATTGATTTTGAAGAGATGGAAGAAGGGGTTCGTTGTGTAGCTGCTCCAATTAAGGATAGTAATGGAGAGGTAGTGGCTGCAATCAGTGTTTCTGGCCCTAATATCAGAATTACAGAGCAGGTTTTATATGAGGAAATGGTTCCATTGGTTACAAAGAAGGCTGAAGAAATATCTAATAAATTAGCTAATTTAGGTTTATAATTCATCCAACTTTAAAATTAGATTTATCTAGAACAGCCAAGAAACTCCATCTAAGCTACTGTATTAGGTGGAGATGAATTGGCTATTTTAAATTTAATTAAATATTGAATTTAAAATT
>NZ_JALKBX010000063.1 GCF_023227745.1 Natroniella acetigena
GAGAGTCTCACGTACGGTGTGAGGAGGGGGAAAAGCCAGAGATAACACCAAAGGCTTACCTATCTCTATTAATTAAAATTGATACATTCTTCCCTTCAAGTCAACTTTGTAGCGAATGTGGATACCAAAATAAAGAAGTTAAAGATTTAAGTGTACGTGAATGGGAATGCCCGAAGTGCCATTCAATTCACGATAGAGATATAAATGCTAGTAAGAACATTTTGCAACAAGGTTTACAACTAAAATTAGCTAGTAGATAGTTTCTATACCGTAGGGCGTACGGAAATTTAAGCCTTTGGAGAACTTGTAAGACCAATTTGCATTTAATCCTTGAGATTAACTGTAAAAAGGCTAGGTTCTATAAATGAGGAATCTGCGTGGGCTTGCCCCGCAGAGCGTCAAGATAGTTATAATTTTGGGTCTCTGACTAATGTTGTGAGTAAAAATATGTAAAATTAAAAAATAAAAATGTATTTGGCAAGCTTTCTCTAATTATTTAAGTAACCACAACTTAAAAATTAAAAAAGAGAAAGGAGCTTAACCAAATGCAACCTTATAATATCATAAAATTACTTGATTTACCAGATCTAATTGCTACTGATTTATTAATTCTAGATGATGTATATGTTTTTATAGCAAAATCTAAAAAGAAAGAATGGGAATGTCCTAACTGTGGCTCTATCACTGACAAAGTTCACGATCACAGGTGGCAAAATATAAAGGATATTCCCATTAGAGATAATCAAGTTATAATTAGGATTGAAAAGAAAAGGTATTGCTGTGATAATTGTAATAGCAATCCATTTAACGAAGATTACACAAGCTTTGATAAAAAACCAAGAGGTTGGAATCATATATAGTAGAGTTAGCCCAAAGAAGAGACTATACAAGCATAGCAAATGATCTAGAAGATCTAAGTATTGATGAATTTTCAATTCGCAAAAGGCATAATTATGCTGTGCACTTTCTGTTTCAAAAGAAAAAGAATTAATTGCTATACTTCCAAGCAGAAAGAAAGATAATTTAATAGATTATTTTGAACAAGAGTGGTCAGAGGAAGCTAGAGAAAACATAAAAGCTATATCCATGGATATGTGGGGAACTTATAAATCAGAACGAATAGGATATGGAGTAACTAATTTAGAAAATCTAAGAGATAGAATATTTCTAGCTTTTATGTAAAGTGAAAATGAAAATGAAAATAAAGCTCAACACCCATTGTAATTATTTTACAATGGGTGTTGATTACAATGAACTGAATTTTTCATAACATTAATTAAAGAGCCTTTATTTTTCACAAAAATCGAAGAAGAACCTTTTTTAATGTAATTATAGTGATTTAAAATAGTAAAATTCTAGTGAACTACCTCCGAGATAAACAACGGAGGCTTCAAAAGAAGTGTGGTATTTAAGTTTCCGCTTAATATTTAGAACCATTCATCCCCTAAAATAAGCATAAGAGATTTTCTGAGTCTATTCTATAAAATTAGTGCTTAATTATTAGCTAAATGTAATAATTCTTCTGACATTACATTTATTTCTTGAATATTAGATGTAATCTCTTCTATCCCTGCGGTCTGTTGCTCAGTTGCAGATAATGTTGCATTTCCCATTTCTACAATTGTACTAATTTTAATTTTTATATTGAAAATCAGTTCTTTAATTTCTTCAACTATTTTTTTAGAATTCTCCGATAACTCACGTATTTCATTTGCAACTACATTAAAACCATTTCCTAATTCTCCAACTCTTGCAGCTTCTATAGAAGCATTTAATCCTAGTAAATTAGTTTGATTAGCAATTTGATTAATGAAATCAAGGACTTTGTTAATTTCATTAGATATTTCTTCTACATCTTGAATTCCATTATTTAGTGAGTGTTGATTATCATTAACTTCATCTGCTGCTGCAGCCATCTGTTCTGTAGATGAAGTTATTTGAGAAATACTTTCGTTTAGCATATTAGCCATTTGCTTTAATCTGTTTTGTTGATACCAAATTGTTGACATATTATTTGCTACAATGAAAAGAACATTAGCTGCTGCCTGAATACGTTCTTTTGTTAGTATGTTTACTTTTTTTACAGCATCAACATATTCGTCTGGATTAACATTTATTTCACCTGCTATTTTGCGATATTTTTCTTCCACAGGTTGATCAGTTAAAATTTGTCCTCCTAGTATTGTGCCAATATGTTTTTCTTCCACCATGATAGGAACTGCAAAATCAATCAATCCTGCATGACATTCATAAATTACCGGACAACCTTTTTTAATAGCTTCCTGTCCACCTGTTCTATGTGATTTGGCACAACGTTTTTCACCTATTTCAGTTGAGTTAGTATAATTTTTGCAAAACCTTGTGTAAGAACTTGGCTTAGTAATTGGATTACCTTTTAAATCAACCGTTACACTAGCCAAATTCATTCCCTTAGCGAAGTTATCTTGAAATTCTTGTAAAAAATCAACATCAATAATATCATTAATATTCATATAAGTATTATTTTTTTCCTTAATAAAACTTTCATTGGTTTTATTTTCATATCCCATATAAATCACTTCCTTTCTAAAATTTAAATGTTTATACTAGTATTGCAAGAAATTGATCTAAAAAAGTCAAATTGAAAATACCACGATTATAGTTGATTAAATAGAAAAAAACTCCTTATAATTAGGGTTAGTATAGTCTTTTTACAAAAAATAATTAATTTAAAATCTATTAGTACATCAAACCTTTCCAGATCACTTAGAGAATTAGCTCCAGTTTATTTAACTAAACTCTTCAAGAATTTAGTTATAAAAAAAACTATAGTAAAACACGGTGCTTAATATTTATAAGCCACTGAAATTGCTTATAAAAAAGATAAAGAAACCACCTTCCCGTAGTTCAAAAGGTAGAAGGAAGATGAATTATGACGAAATCTTTAAATTCACATTATAACAAGTGAAAGAAGGTGATGTTGAACATCTTCTTTTAGTATTGGATGTATGATCCAGTAATACTTTAATAAAAATATCTGTTTGAAAAATGTGAATAAAGACTATCTTTAATATCTAAATACTCAGTAATTAATAATTTGTACTAATACTAGTGATTTGACTTTTATGCAATGCTAGTAAATTAATTTCTATACTAACTATCAAAATCCTTTTAGATATTAAAATTCATCACTAGTATTCTCCACTTTACAAGTTGATAGTATTGGATGTGGTGTTTTTGAATACTCAGTAAATCCTAGATTAGCTGCAATTACGTCAAAAACTGTTTCGAAGCAAATCTCAGATGAAAAAGTTATAAGGCACATAGAAGATATGATGATATTACAAAATTTAAGAAGATTGATAATCATTTTACTGTAGTGCTTATATCTCCGATTGTGGGAAAAGGTAATGTTTTGGGGCATGGTATAGTTGTCTTTTCAATTGATGAATTTATTGATTCTTTGAATGAAGGAAGAGTTAATTATAGATTAATAACAGATAAGAAATCGGATGTTCTAAATAATATAGAGTATAATTCTTTAAACAATATTGATGAGCAATATTTTTATGCTTATAAGCTTAGTGGAATAAGAGATGGTTTAATCTGCAAGATAGATGATGCGGTATTATTTGAAGAGACGAATAAGACTCAAAAATCGATTATTGTCTGTATAATCATACTATTTGTTATCTCTGTTATATTAAGTCATATTTTTATAGTCAGAAAAACAGATAATATAATCTCTCAATTGGATTATATGTCATTTCATGATACTTTGTCAGATCTGTATAAATATAAGATTCTTTGAGAATGAGATAAGAAGATTAAATAATTCAAGAGAGATACAATAGCTATAATTACTGGTGATCTTGATGGACTTAGGTATATTAATGATAATTATGGGTATAAGGTCGGAGATAATTATATGAAGAAGATTGTAAAATATTTGATTCAGCTACTCGAGATGAGGATGTAACTTCTAGGATAGGAGGAGATGAATTTGCATTAATTCTAACTAAGACGGATAAAGCTGCAGCTAGAAAGAATTTAATTGATTTGTAACAAAAAAGTTGTAAAGTTGTATTATAATAGTTTTTGATGGTTAATTTTAGTAAGGTTAAGAGTAGATTATCAGGTGCAAAATTACTATTTTTTTGACATTTTATAGATTTATTACATCAAATTTGCAGGAGTTTGATGTTTTTTCTTTAATTAGTAATCTAATAATATCAATAATTATAGGAAATAATATTTTCTTCCACAATAGCTTTTTCAAATTATATAAATTAACTAAAATTTTTATGTTCAGAATAAGGAGTGGTTTCTTGAATATATTAGCTAAAATCTCTGAGATCAAAGAAGCTGACATTTTAGGAAAGACAATTTATACAGCTGATGGTAATATTTTATTGAATGAAGGGGTAAAATTGACTAAAAAAAACATTAGCAAACTTAAGAGTTTAAATATTAAAAATGTATATATCAAAAAAGAAAATTTGAATAGAAAGGTATTTCATGTAAAAGAGATTGTCCCTGAAGAGGTAAAAAAAGAAATAATAACTTGTGCTAAAAGTTATTTAAATCAAGCCGGCTCTGAAACTGATAAGGTTGATGATTCAGATCGCAAGCAAATTCTAGATTTAATTGATAATGTGATTAATCTGATTACTAAAGATGATAAGTTGTTTTCTAGTCTAAAGGACGTGCGTAAATTAGAAGATGAGTTATTTTTTCATTCAACTAATGTAACTATTTTATCATTACTAATTGGTAAAAGGATGGATTATTCTGATAAACAGCTGAAAGAATTAGGGATAGGAGCTTTTTTACATGATATTGGAAAGGCTAAAATTCCAGCTAAAATACTTCATAAACCAGGTAAGTTAACTGATAAGGAATTTGAAGAAATAAAAAAACATACTACTTATGGTTATAAAATTTTAAAAGAACATGAAGAAGTACCTGATGTCTCAGCAGAGATAGCTTATCAACATCATGAAAGATGTGATGGCTCAGGCTATCCAAGAGGGCTTTCAGCGGCGTATATAAGAGATTATGCTAAGATAGTTTCTATTGTAGATGTTTTTGATTCCATGATAAATGATCGAGTCTACCGTGAGGGGATAAAGATTCCTGAGGTTATAGAGCATTTATATGTTTCAATTAGCGAGAAGAAAGTACATAGGAAAATAGCTAGTGTTTTTTTGGAAATAATAACCCCTTATCCAATCGGAAGTATAGTTGAATTGAGTATTGGACATAAAGCTGTAGTGACAAAAGTAAATGAAAATAATAAATTAAGACCGATAGTTACAGTTTTAGATTTGATAGGTTTGGATAAATCATTGCAGATTGATCTCAGTAAAAAGACAAACATCATGATTACAAACGTACATTAATAGTTGACATTTCCCTAGTATTTTCCTATTATCACGAATGAGTTTTCCTTAAAGCGGTGTTTATCAAGTAAGTTGTCGTATTTAACTAAAAATTTCTTTGAATACCTTCCAGTTAGAACTCCAATTGGTTTATCTTTTTTAGCTATACCTTGAGATATGGTTGCTTTTCTAATTGATTTTTTAGAGTACTGGGTATTTTCTGTTTCCCCAAACTTCATGAGTAATTATTAATCTGCTAAACATATTAACAATTAAGTAAAGCTTAAAGTGTTCACCTTTAATAAAAGCATTAAGCTAAGTTATATCCTAATTCCAAACTTGATTAGACTCAGTAGCTATATGAGTTGGAATTTCTCTTTTAACAGGCTTTTTAGATTTGCTTCTATGAGTATATAATTTTTCTTCGTTTAAGACTCTGTAGAAAGTTGATTCTGATGCAATATATTTACCGTTATCAGCTAATTTAGGTACAATTTTCGATGGTGGAAAGTCTGCATATTTCTTGCTATTTGTGATTTCAATTATTTCTTTTCTTTCTGATTTTGTTAATTTGGTTTTAGAGATTTTCTTTCAATTAATGGTCTCTGTTCTTTTTTAACACTACCATACGATAAATATCTTAACACATAGGGATATCAATTCAAATTAAATATTTATTAAGTTTAGTGATATTTAGCCCAACTTCTTAATAGAATATAATGTAAAATAATAAATTTATTAACATAAAAAGGGGTTGGATATTATGTTTGAAGAATTATTACCGCAGAAAAAAGATAGAGAAGAGGCAATCACCGATGTTTTAGAATCTACTGCTTTAGCTAGAACAGCACTTGCTCAGCTAGTTAATGCTGAGGCTGAAGAGTTAAAGAAAGTAGTAGATATGGAGCAGATTAATCCTGAAAAATTGATTGAATTTCAAGATAGCATAGCTCGCTTAATGAAAACTGGAATAGATTTACAAAATTTATTGCGAGCTGATTTGGAAGATATTTTAGCATTGGAGCAACCTGATACTGATCAGCAGGAGGATGTATTGGAGGTAGAAGAGGAGATAATTGAAGAAGTAGATGATGATAAGAAGACGATTAAGAAATTAATTACGAAAAAGAAGAGGGATTAGATTTTTAAGCAGGGGAATTATTCCTCTGCTTTTTTATTTTGAGTAGAGATTTGTTACAATAATGTCGCACTTTTATGCCACATTATTGAGTTGACAGTGTACAGTGAACAGTTTACAGTTAAGATCAAAACCTTAAAAGCTTAAAACTTCTAAAAACAATTAGGACTATGGGTTTAAAGTGATTTTGATTTAAGATTTTAAGGGTTTTAACTGTCAACCGTCAACTGTAAACTGTTTTTAATAGATTCACTTTTTACTTAGTCACTTACGACCAAAAATCCAATAAAATATTCTAATTCTAAAATAATTACCATAAAGAATGAATATAAAATAGATAAAGATGGTCAATTAATTAACTAGAAAGGAGTTAATAATGCTATATTTTATTCAAGGGCTCTTTAGTAACTTGATCAGTTTAACTGTTTTTTTAGGACTTTCCGTATTATTAATTATTGATTTAGGGGTTTATGGTAAGATATTTAAAGAATTAAGTTCATTGAATCAAAAGATTGATAGAGGAGGATTGAATCAAGGGGTAGTTAAAAGGTTAGTAGTAGAATATAAAGAGATATTAGGGAATTCACTAACCCAGGTAAATACTCGTTCATTTATTGAATCTTATTTTGCTGATTATAAAGTAGAAATCGGAAGAAGGTCTGACTTAGGAACGGAAGGTTCTTTTTTGACATTTCCAGTTGTAAGCTCATTAACTTTTATTCAGAAGTCTATTTCTTTTTTTATTTTAGTAGGAGTTTTAGGGACATTTATTGGTTTATATTATTCGTTAAGCCAATTACCGACTACAGATATTAATTTAGAACAGTTTGGGTCGGTAATGTCAGGAATGCAGATAGCTTTTAATACCAGTATTATAGGAATGTTATACTCATTAATTGTTAATTTTGTAACTAAGCTGTTTAATGCTGAGGAATTACTGACAAAAATTATGTTAAAGTTAGAAAATCATCTTGATAACCGAGTTTATACTGCTAATCTGCAACGAAATCTATTTACTGAATCGATCGATCAATTACAAGAAGCATTGACTACTACTTATACTAATTCAATTAATCAGCTGCGAGGAGTGCTAGAAGATATTTATCAATCGATGAATAGTTTTGAAAACTTTTCTGCTGAATTTGAGCAAGGAAGAGAGCATATGAATCAATTTAATTATCGGTTAAATAAAAGTATTGAAAAATTTGATATAATTCAGCAGCAATTAAAAGAGACTTATCAGCATGGTAAAGACTTTAATCAGCAATTTAAGGTTGGGCTTGATGATTTGAATAATAATTTTGCTTCATTATTTAAGGTGTTTGATAATTTACAAGAAAAACAGCAGAGTTATTTGAAGTTATTTAAAGAACAGACTGAAATTCAAAATAAAAGTAATCAAACTCTCAAGGAAGAACTTGGGCTGTTGAAGAGGTTGACAGAGAAGACAGAAGATAGTTTTAAAACTTATACTGAACGATTTAGTGAGACAATAGGAGAATTAGAAAATGCTATTGTAGAAGAGAATGAATCACAAAGTCAGTTGTTAGATGATTTGATTACAAAATTAAATGATTATTTAGCGGAATATAGTCAAGAATTTAAGAAACAGAGTCAATATTTAGAGCAGCGGCAGGATGAAGAGAGTAAGTTGATAATGGCTTGTGAGAAGATTAATCAGACTAATGGAAAGTTAATTTATAAAGTAAATAACTTAGCTAAGACATTAGATCAAAGTACGTCGGCTAAAATCAACAAGTTAGAAAGAATAATGAATAACTTTAATCAAGTTCATAGTAAGGAATTGAAAAATGTTTTGGAAGAGTTTAAAAATTATATAGAGATAACAGAACGGTTAATTGATGAAAAGTTTGAAGATATAGATACTGTATTAGGTAATTTCTTAAGTGATATTGATTTTAATCTTAATGATCTAGAGTTAGCAATCAAAGATTTAAATACAGCAGTTTATGAATTAGCTGAAAATATGAATCAAAATAATCAGTTTAGTAGTGAGTTAAAAGAATTATTTACAACTTCAGAAGAAGAATCACAAGAAAATCCAGAAGAAAATGAAGGAGAGCAAGAATTAGAAATATCTGGTGATATAAATGTATTGACCTCACAAGAGTTAGAAGAATATTTAAAAGATAGTCAAAAGGATTAAAGGGTGAGTATATGTTAAATAAGAATAGACGGATTTTAAGTTCAACAGCAGGGGAGGAGAGTTTTTGGCCTAGTTTTACTGATTTACTGACTACAATTATTTTAGTAATCCTGTTATTTTTAATTATTACTTTATTTATGAGACAGTCACAATTGTATCGATTGGAGCAGCAACAGGATCAATTAGATTATTATCAGAGGCAGATTGAACAATTAATGGGGGTTAGAGCTGAGATTGTAAGGGATATAAGTCAAACTTTTGCCCAATCTGATCTGGATATTGAAGTTGATCAGCAAACAGGTGCTATTCGCTTTAGTGGTAGTGTTTTATTTGAGTTTGGAAAAGATACGATTCAACCACAGTTCAAAGAAGAGCTGGAAGAGTTTATCCCTGAATATATAGATGTTATTTTGGCCCCGGAGTATCGAGAACATGTTTCAGAGATTGTGGTTGAGGGTCATACTGATGATGTTGGTAGTTATATGTATAATTTAGAGTTGTCTCAGCAGAGAGCCCATAGTGTAGTGCGTTATATTTTGAGTGCTCAGTTTCCTGAGTATGATTATAAAGAATTGTTAAAGGAAAGAATTACAGCTAATGGTAGATCGAAGAGTAATTTGATTACAAACCAAGATGGTTCGGTTAATCGGGATAAATCACGCCGGGTAGAATTTAAGTTTCGGCTGAAGGATGATGAATTATTGGAGGAGATGTTAGAAGTAATTAATAGTGGCTAAGAGGGAACCTGCTAGCTTTTTATAAAATAGCTTAAGTTTTAAGGCTAAGGAAATGGGGGAACCTCATAAACTTAATATCAATTGTTTGTAGGAATTAACGATATTTTGTTAGAATATATATAAGGGGTTCAATAAAGTTTTTAAAATTTCTAGATAAAAGACTAATAGTTTTCTTCAATGTTATATCTTCTTTTAATGTTCTAGCAAGATTACTTAATAAAGTAGTTTGGCTTTGGGTTTAGATATATATCCAGTAATTTTATTTGAAAAAGCTGATGATTTTGTTTAAATTGCTAGATAAGTCTGTTATAATTGATCATAGTGAAATAATCTTCTCTTTGGTTTGGTTTTGTTTGCAAACTGAGCATACCAAATTTAGGAGATTATTTCACCTTTTTTGATTAATTCAAACGTTTAATTAACTATATTTAAAAAATGGGGAAACTCTATTAATTATTGATGTCCAACTTTAAAGTGAAATTATGTGTCACTTTTGATATTCAGAAACGGTAGGGATAGTCACAGAGACCTGTCTTTACTAAAAAGTATGCTTAACGAAAAGTGCCACTTAGTAGCAATTAACTTTAATTTTACAGTTGGATGACTGTAAAGCGGACAAGCTAAATTAAAGTTTATCAGTATATAAATTTAGTACTTTCAACTAAAACAAGATATTGGTAATTGAAAAAATTAGCTATCTGCACAGCACTGTAGTGATAGGCTTTAATTTAGCAAATGGTTTTTATTACGGAAAGTCTAATAAGACTTGTAAGGAGAGCACTATACTAAAAAAAGGGGGGGAGATATGAAGGGGAATGATAAACGGAAGTTAATTACTGCCTGGAAGAATTTTATTTTAAATGGCGAAGTTGAGGATGAAATTGATCCTGAAATCGGTCGCTCATGGCAAAGGTGTACTGATTATCAAATTGATCCCTTTGCTAATAATAAAACCTATGTCTTGCAACAGAACAATCTTCAGGAAAAATTAGAAAAGTTTAGTAATTTAATTAGAGTAGCTACCCCTATTATGAAAGAGCTGTATCAAGCAATAAAAGGTTCCAATTTTGCTGTGATTTTAACTGATAAGTGGGGCTATATTCTGAAGGTTATTGGTGATAGTAACTTTGAAGAAAAGGCAAAAGATATCTATTTGATTGAAGGGGCCAACTGGGCTGAAAAGCAGCAAGGAACTAATGCTATTGGAACGGTAATCGAAGAGTTGTCACCGTTAACTGTCTATGCTAGTGAGCATTATTCTGAACAGAATCATTTTTTGACCTGCTCAGCAGCACCAATATTTAATGCCCGGAATGAATTTATTGGTATTCTTGATATTTCGGGGAATTATAAATTGGCCCATGCTCATACATTAGGGTTGGTAATGGCTGCAGCTAGATTGATTCAGAATAGATTATTAGTCAAGGATATAGAAGAAGATCTAGTTCTCTCAGAAAAGAAACAAAGCTTAATTTTAAATTCTGTTGATCAGGGATTATTTAATCTTAATCGTGAAGGAATAATCACTCAGATTAATCAAAAAGGAAGTCAGGTTTTGGGGTATCCGCCTCAAGACTGTATTGGGAAGAGGATTGAAGATTTTTTTCCAAATTCAACTGTTGATTCTTTATTAGAATCGGTTAAGGCAGAGCAGACAGAAGAGATGGTCTGGAATTTGAAAAAAGAGAAGTTTCAGCTTGCTTCTAAGGCTAAATTAATCTCTAATGCTGCCGGAGATGTTACTGATGTAATTATTGAAGTTAAAGATTCTGTATCCAAAAAGTCAGCAATTAAAAAACAGGTTAAGACTAATTATTCTTTTGCAGATATTATTGGTCAGAGTGAAGCTATAACGAAAGTTATTGATTTAGCCAGCAAAGTTGCAGTTAATGATTCTTCTGTATTGTTGCTAGGGTCAAGCGGAACAGGAAAAGAATTATTTGCTCAAGCTATTCATAATAAAAGTCCACGTCGGGATAATAAATTTGTGACATTAAATTGTGGGGCTATACCAGATAATCTAATCGAAAGTGAATTATTTGGCTATGAAGAAGGAGCTTTTACGGGGGCTAAAAAGAAAGGGAGAGAAGGGAAATTTCAATTAGCAGATGGAGGAACCATCTTTTTAGATGAGATTGGGGAGATGAATTTAAGTGCTCAAGTTAAATTACTGAGGGTATTGCAAGAAAATGAGGTCTCTCCAGTAGGAAGTGATCAAGTAATTCCTGTTAATGTGAGGGTCATTGCTGCTACGAATCAAGATTTAAAAGAAAGAATTGCTAAAAAAGAGTTTCGAGAGGATCTCTATTATCGCTTAAATGTAATTGAGATCAAGTTGCCTGCTTTAAAGGAACGGGGAAATGATATTATCATGTTAGCTGAGAATTTTATTAAGAAGCATGGGCAGCTATTAGGAAAGAGTCGGATTAAGATTGAACCAGAGGTGGAAAAAGCCTTATTGAATCATGATTGGCCCGGTAATGTGCGAGAATTAGAAAATATAATAGAGAGAGCATTGAATTTAGTAGAAGGCAATCTAATTAAAATGAATCATTTACCAGATTATTTACAGGGAGATACGATTAGAACTAAGCCTAAAAATAAACTCTTGTCTTTGCAGGAAGCAGAAGTAGAGGCAATAAAGAATGCTCTACAATATTTTGATGGTAATATAAGCCAGACTGCTGACTGTCTTCAAATTGCTAGAAATACTCTCTATCGGAAGATAGATAATTATAATATTGAACTGGAGTGAGTGTTATTTTTTCTAACACTGTTCTAAATTTGAACATTTATAATTTCGATTTTCTTTCGTTATTGTGCTGAAATGGAATAAGAACGAACTACTTAGCGTGATAATTAAAAAATTATTACTCTAATTTGAAGTAGTTAAGTAAAAATTCCCTTTGAAATCAATTATTTAAGTCAAAAAAAATAATAATCATTAAATTCTGATAATTGGAATGATAGTTGCATTTATATTTAAGTGTCAGAAAGTTAAAGTTATAATAATTGGGAGGGGATTAATATTATGAAAGAAACTTATGGATTTTTCATGCCGTCAGTTAATGTAATGGGAGCAGGATCGGTAGAAGATATTGGGGGACTGATTAAAGACAACAAAGGAACGAAAGCATTAGTAGTAACAGATAGTGTATTAGTTGAAATAGGGATTGTAGAAAAAGTAACACAGCATATTGAAGAGGCTGGTTTAGAATTTGTTGTATTTGATGGTGTACAACCTAATCCAACAGTTAGTAATGTAGAAGCTGGATTAGATCTTTTAGAATCTGAAGATTGTGATATTGTAATTTCTCTGGGTGGAGGTAGTCCACATGATTGTGCTAAAGGAATTGCATTAGTTGCTACTAACGGAGGTTCAATTAAAGATTATGAAGGTGTTGATCAGTCAACTGAACCGATGATGCCTTTAATAGCTGTTAATACTACAGCAGGAACTGCTAGTGAGATGACTCGTTTCTGTATTATTACTGATGAAGAGCGTCATGTTAAGATGGCGATTGTTGATTGGAGAGTAACACCTAATGCATCTATTAATGATCCGGTTTTAATGATGAAAAAACCACCTGCTTTAACTGCAGCTACGGGAATGGATGCTTTAACTCATGCTGTTGAGGCTTATATGTCTACTATTGCAACTCCAGTGACTGATTCAGCAGCATTAATGGCTATTAAGTTAATTTCAGAAAATTTAAGAAATGCTGTTGCTAATGGAGATAACTTTGAAGCTAGAGATAATATGGCTTATGCTCAATTTTTAGCAGGTATGGCATTTAATAATGCTTCACTTGGTTTTGTTCATGCAATGGCTCATCAATTAGGTGGGTTTTATGATTTGCCACATGGAGTTTGTAATGCGATTTTATTACCACATGTAACAGAGTATAATTTGATTTCTAACCCACAACGTGTAGCTGATATTGCAGAAGCAATGGGAGAAAATATTGATGGATTATCTACTAGAGATGCAGCAGATAAGGGAATAGATGCTATCAAAAAGTTATCTATAGATATAGGTATTCCAGCAACATTAAGTGATATAGAAGGTGTCAAGAAGGAAGACTTCCCTACTTTAGCAGATGCTTGTAGTGCAACTAACCCAAGAACTGCTACTAAAGAACAAGTTATTGATATCTACAATGCTGCATATTAATTAATATGCAGAAGTAGTTTATTTATAGAAGCTTGAACTGAAAGAGTCGGAGTTAAATACGAGTTAGATGGTTAACAACAATTGAAGATGGTCAGAATTAAGGTACAAGAAGATAATGAAGTGACCATCTTCCCACCTTCTGGTGGGGGATGATAACTTAAGAGATATATTAAACTCTATCTTTGTAATTACAAAGATAGAGTTTTGTTATTGAGTAGGTTATTTTTATTGTGAATCTCTCCATCTAAATTAAAAATTCAGAAAATTTATTACGGAAAGTCTTTGACTTGTAGGGGGATTCTTTCCTAATGTGGTTAACATCAATAATGGTTTGGGAGTACCATTAGTCTTACGACACCCTGAATATTTTACACAAATAGGGTTTGGTATTCGTAACCTCCAATATTCACTTTTGCAATTTACAGGCAAAGTCTGTCAATGTTTCACTACAAGGGGTCGAACCTACTGTTGGTATGTTGATTACATAAAATATTTACTTAAATTCATTATAAAAGTTGACAGTAAAACTAATTTTGAGTAAAATTTTATTACAATAATGTGGTACTTTCAGTGCCACAGGAATCAGCAATCAGTAAAACCATAAGATCAAGTTCTTTAAAAGTTCTTGAATTAAATGGTTTTGAAGTTACTGACTACTGATTCCTGATTCTTGACAACTATTGATATAAAGCTATGCTTTATATCAATTGAAAGGAGGAAAAGATGGGCTTTTTTATTGTTAAATTTCTATCGAGTTTAATGTTACCACCGGGACTATTTATTTTATTATTATTGATCTCACTCTTATTTTTACACCTAAAAAGAAAAGAGTTTTCTTTGACTCTAAAGAGTAAAATAGTTCTACCATTAGTTGTCTTATTAGTTTTAATCTATGGTCTAAGTTCTTACTGGGGGGAGGTGCTCTTAGTTAGGTCATTAGAACAGAGATTTGCTCCTATTGCAGAGGAAGAGTTGTTTGAGAGAGAAGATACTGTTATAGTTGTCTTAGGAGGTGGTGTAGTACGAGGAACACCACTGGGAGAAGAGCTCGGAAATACTACCTTAACTAGGCTACATGGTGGATGGCAGTTACATAATCAGACTGGCTTTGATCTGGCTGTTAGTGGTGGAGTACCACCAGGAGTTGAAGGTTTATCGGAAGCAGAGATAATGAGGGATGTCTTAGTTGATTGGGGTGTTGTTGAAGAGCAGATAATTACTGAAAGAGAATCCTTGAACACTTGGATGAATGCGGCTAATATTACTGCTTTGCTTAGGGATGAATATGATAGGATTATTCTTGTCACCAGTGCAACCCATATGACTCGCTCGACCTATTCTTTTAGAGAGCATTGGGCGGCAGATTTAGTAGTAGCTCCTGTAGATTACACCTTTGATACTGAATTTAATCTACTTAGATTTATTCCGAATCGCTTTGCATTGGATAAGTCATTGCGGGCTTTACATGAATGGTTGGGTTTGGTGTGGTATTATTTTAGGACATGATGAATTTTAAATGGGTAATGTAGATATAATAAGTGTATAGTTATTCGCTTTAAAGTTGAATTTTATTACAATTATGGTGTGATCTGTTGCGATATGAAAAGTATCGCCTAGTATTGTGAAGACAATCTACAATAA
>NZ_JALKBX010000064.1 GCF_023227745.1 Natroniella acetigena
ACCTCACGTACGGTTTGCAGAGGACTGTCTGGTAACTTAGATAGTTACCAGCTTTTACTCTACTGTCAGTAAAAAATCAAGTTCAAAACCTTTATGTTTGCAAGGGTTAAGGGGTTTGATTTTGACAGACCACAGACACAGACACTGACACATTATATCAATAAGTTTTTATTTTAGGAGCAGACAGCTAATATTATTATAATAAATCTAGTAGAGAAAGGAAGGGCTATAATGAAAAATATTGGAATACCAGAAACAACTATCGAAAGATTACCGTTATATTATCGGTCACTACAAAAATTAAATAAACAAAATGTGGAGGTTATCTCTTCTAAAAATTTAGGGAAGAGATTAGGGCTCCCTTCAACCCAAGTTAGAAAAGATTTATCTTATTATGGTGAGTTTGGAAGAAGAGGTGTTGGATATGAAGTTTCAGTCTTAATTAAGCAGTTAGAGAAGATTTTGGGATTAAATAAGAGTTGGGCTCTGGCTTTAGTAGGAGCCGGTAATTTAGGACATGCTTTATTAGATTATCATGGTTTTAGAAAACTGGGATTGAATATAAGATATGTCTTTGAGCGAGATCAAGAAAAGATAGGTGAGGAGTTTAATGGTATTAAGGTGAGGGACATAAAAAATATGGAAGAAGTAATTGAGAAAAATGAGATTAAGATTGCCATAATTGCAGTTCCTGCTGAAGTAGCTCAAGAGATTGCTGATCGGTTAATTGCAGTAGGAGTTAAAGCAATTTGGAATTTTGCTCCGACATACTTACAGGTTCCAGAAGATATAAAGTTGAAGAATGAAGATCTATCGATTGGATTGGTTGGATTAACTTATCACTTATCAGACTATGGAAGCGAATAACATCTAAATTGAATTAATAATTTTTTTTAAGGTAATTAATCTAAATTATTTTAAACTTGAAAAAGAGATCTGGAAAAGTTAAATTCAAGTTATATAGGAGGGGTAATTTATTGAAGAGTGGAAGGGAATTTTATATTCTAAATTAAGTTCTAATAAGTTAATTAATCAACAGTTGCTTGCTCAGTTTGAAGAGGCAGTTTCAGCACAGTTAAATCTAGTTATCGATCGTACTGGAAAGGTTGTTAAAATCGAGCAAGGAGATTTAACAGCTGAGCTGTTGAGTGGGATTAGAAGAAGAAAGAGTAAGAAAAGATTATCAGGTTTAAGAGTAATTAGTATTAGTAATAGTCAACAGCTTACTTTTGCTCAGGAAAATTTAGTTTTGAAATTTAGGCTTGATAATTTAGTTAAAGTCAGTTTGAAATCTGATTCTGTAGTACTAATATTACCTAAGATTACTGGAGGAAGGTTAGTAGAAACCGAAGAGAGAAAGTTGACTATTAAACAAGCAATTAGATTTGATCAAGCAGTTGCTGTAAGCAGATTAGAAGAAAAATTAACTGAATTGGATAATTACCGAGTAGAAAAAGATAGAGAACGAGCTATATTGGTTGGTAAAGATGAAGAAGATCTAGAAGAATTAAAAGGTTTAGCTACTACTGCTGGAGTTAAAGTTGTAGCTAGAAGGTTACAGAAACAAGAACGAAATAATCCTGCTTATTATATTGGAACTGGTAAATTAGAAGAATTAAAAGGAGTAGTTTTTAGTCAGCAGAGTAATTTAGTCATCTTTGATGATGAACTGACTCCTGCTCAACATAGTAATTTGGAAGAAAAGCTGGCTGTTCAGGTTGTAGATAGAACTGAATTAATTCTAGATATTTTTGCCCAGCATGCCCACACAAAAGAAGGTAAGATTCAAGTTGAACTGGCCCAATTAGAGTATTTATTACCACGATTGACAGGACAAGGAGAGCAGTTGTCCCGTTTAGGTGGAGGAATTGGAACGAGAGGACCTGGAGAAAGCAAGTTAGAAATTGATCGTCGTAAAATTAGAAAACGGATTCATAGATTGAAAGAGCAATTGACAGAAGTTAGACAGAATCGGGCTGTACAACGACAAGGTAGAAAGAATCCTTTAATTACCTTAGTAGGATATACCAATGTTGGGAAATCGACTTTGATGAATCTATTGACTGCAGCTGATGTCAAGGTTGAAGATGAATTATTTGCCACTTTAGATTCGACCCTACGCCAAGCTAAATTACCGCTTGGTCGTCAAGTTATTTTCAGTGATACTGTTGGTTTTATCAAGAAGTTACCACATCAGTTGGTAGCTGCTTTTCAAGCCACTTTAGAAGAGGTTCAACAGGCAGATTTATTGTTGCATGTAGTAGATAGTAGCCAAGCTCAGTTGGAAGAGAGGATGGCTATTGTTCATGATGTATTAGAAGGCTTGGGGGTATTGAATAAGGAAATTATTACAGTTTTTAATAAGGCAGATTTAGTAACAGCTGATTACTTAGAATTATTACAACAAGACTATCCGAGAAGTGTAGCAATTTGTGCCTTAACAGGTGAAGGAAAAGATAGATTACTGGAGCAAATATCTGAGATTATAGCTAGAGATATGGTAACTGTTGATTTGGAGCTACCTTATGAAGCAGGGAAGTGGATTGATCAACTGTATCGGAGTGGACAAGTATTAGAGGAGAGTTATGTTGCAAACAAGATTAAAGTGACTGCTAACATATCGAAAAGGTTGGCCCAGCGATTACAAGATTATCAAGTATAAATGTTGTTAGAGACGGCAATTGCCATCTCTAACATTTTTTATAAAAGGAAGTATAAATTTTTTTAAAATTAAATTTTTCTGGTTGAAGTAGATATTCAGTATTGCCTAAGAATAAAATACCATCTTTAGTTAATGAGTTGCTCAACTTAGTTGTTAATTGTTCCTTGATCTCTTTTGTGAAATAAATAAAGACATTACGGCACAGAATTAAATCTAGATTAGAATCGTACTTATCTGTTAATAAATTTAAGTTATCAAATTTTACTTGGTTCATAATCTTACTATCGAGTTGATAATAGTTCTTTTCTTTAGTAAAATATTTATCGACAAGCTGGGGAGCTACTTTTTTAATTGAATTTTTTTTGTATTTACCTGCTCTTGCTTCTTCTAGGATACTAGGGTCTATATCTGTTGCTTTAATTTGATAACGGCTAGGATCAATCTGTAATTCATTTAAAATGATAGCTAATGTATAAGCTTCACAACCATTAGAAGCTGCTGCACTCCAAATTTTAACTTTTTTTGTTGTCTTAAATAATTGGGGCATGATCTCTTTCTGAAGGTATTTGAAGTTATCTGGGTTACGGAAGAACTCTGAAGTATTAATTGTCATATATTCCAAAAATTCTCTCTGAAACTCTGTGCTGTTAGTTAATTTATCTAAACAGACTTGGTAATTATCAATCCCATGTTTGTTTATCAGGTTCTTACTACGCCGCTTGACTCTTTTTTCTTTATAGCTAGTTAAGTCGATATCAATCTTATGTGAAACTTTGGTGATGAATTCCTTAAAATTCATTACTAGGCTCCTCTCAAAGATAATTTATTTTAATAAGTTGATTGTATTGAAGTTTATTTATGTTGCTAGGTAATATAATTAAGAAACTATATTAATATTTTCACCTTTAAATAAAAAATTCCTTTTTTAAAAGCAATTATTATTAATCGGGAAATATTTAAGGGTAAGAATGACTTATACTAAAAGGAAATAAATTTTGATACTTAGTAACTTTCTAACTTTTAAGTGTAGTTCTTTACTAGTATGATTTTGAACTCAACTGTCAATTGTACACTAAGACAGGGTGCAGGGAAATTTAGTTATCTGCGAAGCATTGTAATAAATAATAGGCTTTAATTTAGTAAATGTTTTTTATTATGGAAGGTCTGATAAGACCTGTAGAGAGAGCACTAGATTAAAACAGGGAGGTGATAATAATTAGTTTACAGATATCAGTTTTAGCTAGTGGTAGTTCAGGAAATGTTATTTATGTTGAATCAGAGCAGAAAAAGGTTTTGATTGATGCTGGTTTGAGTGGTAAACAAATTAATAATAGATTAAGAAAAATTAATTTAAGTGTTAAAGATTTAGATGCTATCTTACTGACCCATGAACATACTGACCATATTCAAGGGGCTGGAGTATTAGCTAGAAGATGTAAGATTCCATTGTATGCTACAGCTGGTACTTGGCAAGCGGCAGGAGATAAATTAGGAAAGTTAAAGTCAGAGCAACAATGTGTAATTGATACTACATCTTTTAATTTAGGAGATTGTCAGATTAAGGCTTTTAGTATCCCTCATGATGCTCAAGAACCGGTTGGCTATACAATAACTTCTTGTGGGGCCAAGGTGGGTGTTGCTACTGATATGGGGGAGGTGACCGATCACGTTAGAGCAGAGATTAGTGATTCAGATTTAGTGGTTTTAGAATCTAATCATGATCTGGAGATGTTAAAGATTGGCCCGTATCCATGGTCTCTTAAAAAGAGGGTGATGGGGAATAAAGGTCATCTATCTAATGATGCTGCTGGGGCTGAAGTAGTAAAGTTAGCTAAAAGTTCTGTCAGCCGTATATTATTAGCTCACCTTAGTAAAAATAATAATGTACCTGAACTGGCATTTCTAACGATTAAAAATATGTTAGTTGAAGCAGGCATTAAATTAGAGCAAGATATAAGATTGGATTTTGCTTATCAAGAAGAAGCAACTCCACTTTATCAACTAGGCTAATTTAGGGAGGTAAATAATGAGTTTTTTCTTTGCTGAGGATGATCAAACTGGATTTAATCTAAGAGTTTATTTAATTATTGCTATAATTAGTGGGTTAGTTGGAGCTGGTGTTTTATACTCTGCTCTTTCTGCAGTTGAATTGAGTCAAGATGAGGCAGAAGTTGAAGAAGAAATAGTTCAAGACCAAGAGCAGGAGCAGAGAAGTAAGGAGTATCAAGAGGCTAGTTATCAAGAGTTAGGACAAGATCAAATTGTTGATGTAGTAAAAGAGGTTGGCCCAGGAATTGTAAGAATAACTACTGCTAAAGAAAGGGTCATGTACGATTTTTTTACTCGCAAAAGAGAAGAAAGGATCAAAGGAGAAGGTTCTGGAGTAATTTATAATAGTGAAGGTTATATTATAACTAACAATCATGTTATAGAAGGGGCCAAAGAGATTAAGGTTTTTTTAGCTGAAGGAAAAGGAGAGTATAAGGCAAAAGTGATTGGCAAGGATCCAATTACTGATTTAGCTGTAATCAAGATTGATTCTGAAGGGACTGAGTTACCTGTTCCTAAACTAGGAGACTCAAAGCAGCTAAAAGTAGGTCAAAAAGCGATAGCTATTGGAAATCCCTATGGATTTTCTAACACTGTAACAGTAGGGGTAATTAGTGCTTTAGAGAGAAGATTACCGATTCAAGAAATAGCTGAATTAACAGATATGATTCAGACAGATGCGGCAATTAACCCGGGAAATAGTGGTGGAGGATTATTAAATCAGCAAGGTGAAGTAATAGGAATCAATACTGCTATTATTGAGCAAGCCCAAGGGATTGGATTCGCTATTCCAATTAATTTAGCTAAAGAAGTAGTAACTGAGTTAATTGCAGAAGGAGAGATAATTAGACCTTGGATCGGGATTTATGGCGGAGATGTTACTCCTGACTTATCAGAAAGCTATGAACTCGAGCATCAGACTGGCATTTATATCTTTCAAATCATTGCTGACAGCCCTGCTGCCAAGAGCGGATTGAAGGAAGGCGATATTATTTTAGAAATTGATCAACAAGAAGTAACTGGTATGTCAGATTTAAAAGAGTTATTACAAGAGTACGAAGTAAATGATAAAGTTGAGTTATTAACTTATCGAGATGATAATTTAATTACTCTTGATTTAGAGTTGAAGGAAAGACCTATTAACAAATGATTTTAATAGATCTGGTTAAATTCGAAGTGGAGGGATAGTGTGAAAATTAGGATAATAGCAGTAGGAAAGATTAAACAAGATTATATCAAACGAGGAATTGATGAATTTTGCAAGCGGCTACAAAGGTATAGTAAGGTTGATATTTTAGAGGTCAAAGATGAAAAGATAGGCAATAATTTGAGCTTATCTGAAATGGATCAAATTAAAGAGAAAGAAGCAGAAAAGATTATTGATAAATTGGATGATAGAGCCTATACAATTGCTTTAGATCCTCAAGGTAAGCCAATGACTTCAGAAGGTTTAGCTAAATCAATAGGTAATTTACAAGTAAAAGGCTATAGTACCATTGAGTTTATTATTGGTGGAGCTTTAGGTTTACATCAAAAAATAAGAGATACAGCAGATTATGTATTAACTTTTTCTCATATGACATTTACTCATCAAATGATTAGATTGTTCTTGTTAGAGCAAGTTTATCGGGGCTTTAAGATTTTAAATGATGAACCATATCATTTATAGTTAATATTACGAAGTGTCTTAACAGACACTTCGTAATAAATTTCAATGATAAACAATGGACTTTTATATGTAATGGTTTTTCTGATACCTAAGAGATTACTTCTTCTCAAATTTAGACTCTAACCCCTGCTCAAAGTTTTCTTCATAATCATTTAAGATTTTAACAACCAATGAAGTCATACCTAAAAGAGCAATTAAATTTGGAATAACCATTAATCCATTAAAAGTATCGGCAAGCTCCCAAACTACCTCTACCTTCATAGTAGTTCCAACTACTATAAAGAGCAATACTAGAATCTGATAAAGCTTAATGCCCTTCTTACCAAATAAATATTTAATATTAGCTTCTCCAAAGAAATACCAACTAATAATTGTTGATAAAGCAAAAAAGAACATACAGATAGCAATAAAGTTACCACCAAATTGACCAAAGCCATTAATAAAGCCAGCTTGAGTCAACTCTATTCCAGTCAAACCACTTTGGAAAGAATCTGTCATTATTATTACTAAAGAAGTCAAAGTACAAACAATACCTGTATCAAAGATTACTCCCATAACTGCAACCAAACCTTGCTGGGATGGATGCTTAACCTTAGCCACTGCATGAGCATGTGGTGTAGAACCCATACCTGCTTCATTAGAGAATAAGCCTCTTGCAGTACCATAACGGAAAGCTTCTTTTACTCCAACACCCAAGACACCACCTGCTACAGATTGAGGATTAAAGGCACCTTGAATTATCATCTGTAAAGCAGGAATCACCTCTTTAATATTTAAAAGAACAATCACTAAACTGCCAAGAATATATAAGACAGCCATAATAGGAACAATATTTACAGTAAACTTAGCTATTCTCTTAATTCCACCTATAACTATCAATCCAACTAAAATTGCTATTATAATACCTGTCACATAATTAGGGATTCCAAAGGCACTACCAACAGCCTGAGCTATTGAATTTGATTGTACCATATTCCCCATAAACCCTAAAGCTAAAACTATACTTATAGCAAAAAATCCAGCTAAGAAGTTGTTACCAAGACCTTTTTTGATATAATAAGCTGCACCACCAGTTATTTCTCCATCAACCCTTTCTGTATGAAGCTGGGCCAGCACAGCCTCGGCAAAGATAGTAGCCATACCAAATATACCACTTACCCACATCCAAAATACTGCACCAGGACCACCAGCAGCTACAGCCGTTGCCACACCAGCTAAGTTACCAGTTCCAACCTGAGCAGCTACCGCTGTAGTAAGGGCTTGAAAAGAACTCATGCCATCCTTATCTGCTTCTTCTTTGTTACCTCTTTTAAAGGTTATCTTAAAGACTTCTTTTAACTTTCTAAACTGCAAAAATCTTAACTTAAAAGTAAATAAAACACCAGTGCCCAGTAAGAAGAATAACATTACCGGTCCCCATAAAATACTATTAATTGCTTCAATAAACTCCATCATCTAAACTTCCTCCTTATTATTTATAATTACTTTATAAAATAAAAAAATCTAAACCCTTAGGCTTAGACATAGGAGAAAGGCAAAGATAAATAGCTGTCAACTTTCAACTGTTAACCATCAGTTAAAGATCTAGCTCTTGAGCTTTACTGAAAGCTCATAGCTCATAACTGTATCTGCCTTTCACCCTGTTCTTTTACCTGAGAGATTACCCTAATTAAAACTAATTAGGTTACTCCTTCGGTGCTCTTTACGAGTCTCTCCAGAGTTTCGTCCTATTACAGTAATAGACCTGAGAGTTTCACCTATGACCAGACAACATAGATTTGCCCCTTCGGTAGAGCCATGTTGACCCTATCTCCTGTAATAATCATCCGAAAGATATTTAATTATCCTATTTATAATAACATACATAAGTTGCATTTTCAATAGTTCATTAAATAGAGTTCCTTAAAAATCAAATATAAATATTAATAGATGTCATTATATGTCATAAGAGTAACCATAATTTAAGTTGTCTTAATTGTTCAGGTTTTTTATTTGAGCTTATAAAACTTTGAATCCCCGTAATCTTCCATCTTTTCAAATAAGCTTTGATTGTTGATAATTTTTGTTTCAATTGGTAGATAAGTTTGCTATAATTAATCATAGGGAGGAGAGAAAAAATGAATGCTAAATCTTCAAAAAACCTTTTGTTAGGCAAAGAATATAAGATGAATTGGGAATGTAAAATTTGTGGAAAGGAGATTTATCAGCAAGATCTGCTCAATAGAATTGGTAATGTTTACTTAGAACATTATTGGACTTGCTTAGAATGTGGTGGTAAATTAAAAAAGCAATAAATAAAACCTTAAAGTTAGCTAACTTTAAGGTTTTATTTATTTAGTCTAGCATTTGCTCGGGAAGGTGACTTGCTTGATCTAAAGCCTGTAAGGTAGCATCAGCTGCATCTAAGTAGTTTTTCACTTTTTTGATATTCTCAGTTAAAAAATTCAAATGGTTAGAAAAAACTTCTGTATTCTGAAAGAAAATAAATAAAATTATTAAAAGTAATAATAGATCGCTATCAAGATAATTTAATAGGTTTTGTTGAAAACTAGTACTGGATTCAGAATTAGAATGCTCATTGGTTTTAGTGGCAAAATCATCAGCTTCTTTTTTATTTGCCATCCTGATTAATCCCTCCTTTGATTAAAAAATAAAGAGTTTTAAATTCTTTAAATTGACTTTTTACAATATATAATACGAATTAGATAAAAGAAATGTGATTTTTTAAGAAAGTTTTTATCTTTGCTTTAATATAATTATTAGTAGAAAAAGGAGGAGATATAATATGTATCAGGATGATTACTTATTTTTTCCTGAAGCTCAGGTTGTCGATAAGCTATTAAGTGTATTTAATATCCAATCTCAACAGCAATTAGAGCCGAATACAGTTGTTACAATCTTAGGATTATTAAATCTGCTAAATATTGTAAGTGTTATGCAAGGGCAGAAAGGTTTATCTACTCAATTATCAAGTTTAGTAGATAACTCAAATGATTATTTTGAAAATAACAATCAAGCTAATAATTTACAACAGATTCAGCAGTTAGTTGACAGTGTACAGAATAACAAAAACTCTAATTCTGACAACATAACTGATATCTTATCTAATTTATTACAACAGGATAACAATCAAACAACTTCACCATTAAATAATATTTTAGGTATGTTAGGTAACAACAACTCAGATAGGAAATTAGATCCTACTTTATTATTAAAACTAATGAATTTGGTCAGTCAGATTAAAGAAAGTAAAGAAGAAAGTAACGACAATGAAGTTAAAGAAACTAATCAACCAGTTAAATCAGAACCTTATAATGGAGACGAAGAGAGAGAGGAAAAGGAGTAAAAAAATGCCAAACCATTTTGTTATGGTTTGGCATTTTAAAAATCATTCAATAGGTTTAAGACTTGTTCTGTTTTTTGTTCTTGGTTTCTACCTTCATAAACTTCTTGAGTTTCATGATGATAATTTGTATTGACATTATTTTTTGTTAATTCTTCTAATAATAGTTGGTTTTTCTTAATTAATTGTTTGATCTCTGTTAATTCTTTATTAGGTAGATGTTGTTGTTTAATTTCTTCAGTTTCTAATAGGGAAGAAGAGGGCTGATCTTGTTTTAGATAATTTTTAATTGCTTTTCTAATGAACTCTGACTTACTTTGATAAGACTCGATCTTCTTTTTGATTTCTGTTATTTCTTGATCAGTAAAAAAGTTCTTGGTAATTCTAACACTTAAAAATAGTTTGGACATAATTATCACCCAATTATCTCTCTTGAGCAGTTGCAGTATTTTTGACTGCCTTTAGTTTCCTTTCTTTAGCTTTTTCTTTTAATTGATTATGTCGCTTACGTTCTAGTGCTTTACCTAATTTAACGTACCCTCTGCAATTGCTCAATTGAGGATTTTTATTTACTCGTTCACAAGGGAATCCTTCCAAATAAGTATCTAGACTTTCAAATAATAATACAGTAGCTCCACCAGTAATTAGAATCTTATCGATCATTAAATAAGATTCCCATCGGTTTTTAATTTGTAGTGCAATATCATAAGCTAATTTATCAATGGCTTGTTCTTTAATTCTTTTGAATTCATATTTTTCATTTCTGACTTTAATATAATCTTTTTCTTCTAAAATTTGGTTTTTAATAATATCTTGAGAAATATCTATATCTAAAGAGTCTTGGATTTTTTTAAAAATTCTTGTCTTTACTCCATCACTAAAAGAGATTGGTGAATCTTTAATTAATTCTCCATCATTAAAGGCAACACAATCAATAGTTAGCCCTCCTAAATCTACAATACCAAAACCTCCCTCAATTTTTTTTGTAACTAATCCTTTCTTGTTCATGATAAAGTCATAATAAGAAGCTAAACCTTGTGGGATTACTGTTGCTTTCCTAATTTCAATCTCTTTAGGAATGAATTTGTTATTGATATTTTTAATTTTAATTTTAAACTCATTTTCTAGTTTATTTTTAAATAAATCTTTGTGATTTTCATAATATTTAATTGGTAGCCCTGTAATTAAATGTTTTATGTTGATTTTGTCTGCTTTAGGAAATAGTAAACAAATGCCGGATAGTAATTTTGCAAATTCTTCGGGGTCTTCATATTTGTTATCAGATAATGAATATGCAACTGAAGATGAATGTTGATTCAGAACATAGTTTCCAACACGATAACTAGTAAAGTCAGTGTTTTTAAGTCCTTTGATCAGTTCATCTTGAATTTTGATAATAATTTTTTTAGGATCAAATTTTCCAATTAATTCGTCTTCTTCTCTGATTACCTGAAATGATGTTTCGGATAAGACTCCTTGGTCGTCTTTTTCTGCTAAAGAGGGGAAAATAACTTCTTGGTCATTGTTAAGCATTTTAATTGAGTCATAACCTAAATCGACTCCGAGGACATTAACATTCTCTATTCTCATTGTTAACCTCTCCTTCTGAAATTTTATTTCTGATTTTAATAATATATAAATTAAACTAATGCTTTCATTTAGTATAAGTGGCTTGTCCATTAAGTTTATATCAATATTATAACTCAAATTACAAATATTGTTAAATGATAGATATGACTATATTTTATTTTAGTTGTAGGATGTTTTGCAAATAGTGATAGGATTAAATTTAGCTGAGAAGGATAATTATTCTAAAAAGGAGTGGTACCCAATATTGGATACCACTCTTAACCAATTTTTAATTTTGTTGTTCAGCTAGTTTTTGATTTAAAAACTCATCTAAGTCTTTTTTTCTAATAATCCACTTGCCGCCTAATTTAATGCCTGGTAATTCATTATTATTTAGCATGTTGTAGATTGTTGTTTCAGAACGATTTAGGTATTTAGCAACATCTTTTACAGTAAAGTTTTCTTTGGTAGTACTCATTTCAGTCATCCCTCCTTTTATAGTGGTTGATTATTTTCTTGATAGAGTTAATAAAAAGAAAAAAATTTATGTGGTAGTTATTAATAAATAGTTAAAAGTAAAAAAATACTACTTGTACTTTATATTATACTAGAAATATGCCTAAATTTTCAATAATTTAAGGCAAAAAAGTAATTTCTTTTGAAATTTTAATTTAGTAGTAATCATCAGAAATTTTTGGTTTATTTGTAAATTAAATAGAACTAGACTTTAAAGTCTAGTTCTATTTAATTTCTGTTAATTTTTTTCTATATAGCCACTATTTATATTATTGTCTTCTGAAATGATGAGAATGTCTTCTTTCTTCTTTAACTTATTAGGTAAAAAATTAACAGAAGGACATCCTGAATTATCATCAATAATATAATGAGTAGTTCTACCTCTTTTTTTTACCATGATTATCACTCCTTAAATTTATCTAATTAATGGAGTCCATTTTTGTTGGGTAATATTGATCTCTGGTTCTTCCATCATTTTATCTTGATTTATTTCACCTATAAATGTGAAAGAATCTAAAGCTTTTTCACTTTCTATATAGCCTCCACTGACTTTAAATTGATTTTGATTATTTACGTAATCTAATGGTTGGAAGGGGCGTTGTAGTTCTAAATCTTCTTCATATTCTTCATATAAATTCCAGATTAGATTTTCTAGTTCTGGTTCAGGGTATTTGATCGGTAATTTGATCTTATTGGCTTCCTGTCTAGAGATCATATAATTATGGGCATAAAGTTTTTCAGTTAAATAATTGATGATATTTTCGACAACTACTTCATCTTCTCCTAATGGATGTAAAGATAGTAATTTTTTAGCTGTAGATCTAATTAAGAGGTAATTACGGTGAACATTTCCTAAAGCTAAGGGATGAACTTTATTGGCTAAGTGCGAAAAGACTTTAATTAGATTTTCTTCACTTTTTAGATTGAATTTTTCCTGGGCCAAATTTAGATAAGAGCTAACATCTTCAACACTGATTGGGATTTTAGCTGTAGGGTTATTTGGATTTTGAGGATTAAAGGCATTAGCTACGGTAGGATCTATTGGTCCTAATTCTCCCATTTTCCCCATCACTATCTCGTCGGCCCCTAAACAGATCAATGTCCCTGCACTATAGGCTCGAAATGGTACTAAAACACTGAAATAATCAGTATACTCTCTAATTAAATTAATTAAACGCCAGGGAGTTAGTACATCTCCACCTCTAGTATAGATAAATAGATCAATTTTTTTCTTAGGAGAAATTTTTTCTAAATGCTGATAAATAACTTTAATAGCATCTGGTGCAATTCTAGTACTGATATTTTCTCTATCTCCAGTGATATAATTAAGCACGGTTGAGTTACGTAAATTACTGATTTGATTTATAATCTTTAATCTATTTTCTCGACCCACAATAAAATTAGTCCTCCTTATTATTAAGCTCTTTTTTGCTAGTATTTTAATTTAAGATTCTTTTTATGTACTATTTAATTATAAATGTTTAAATTTAAGCAATACTAAATCTAAGTATTTATTATTAGTTGAAAGAGTTATGAGTTAAATTAGGAGGTTGTAAAATGGTTGATTTTGATCTGCAAAGTTCAGAGAATAATTATTCAACAGGAGTTTCTAGTTATATGAAGCAAAAATATATTACACCACAAGTAGATATTTTAGAGGATAAGGAGCAGATTTATTATATTTACCAATTACCTGGAGTAGAAGAAGAGGATTTGAATGTAGAATTATCTACAGATAAAGTCTTTATTATGGCTGAGAGTAAAAGTTATCAAGAAAAAGAGATTTTATATCAAGAGTCTAATTGCGGGATTTTTTTTAGACAGCTACCTCTTCCTTTACAAGTAGAAGTAGATGCAGCGGAAGCAAATTTGAAAGCAGGATTATTAGAAATTAACTTTCCTAAGCTCAAAAAAAATGAATACTTTTGCTAATTTAAGTGCATTATAACTAGTGGAGTTAAACACAAAATAAAGCAGGGGGTAGATTATGCATCATACTCAAAATCAAAGTTCATTTTTAGGTCAGGGTCAAGCTTTTGTTGGTCAAAATTTACAAAGTGGAATGATTGGTTATGGACAAACTCCTATATCTAATGCTTGGAATTATCGACTACAGCCAGTTGCTACTGCAATGAATAATGCTCAGCAACAGACTGGAGGACAGTTTCAACAAAATAATAATTTTGCTCTTTCAGGTTCATACATGCAAGGAGGACAACAAGCTATCTTCCAACCAAGCATCGATATTTCTGAAACACAAAGTGATTTAGTAGTTGCATGTAGTATGCAAAATACTAATCCTAATAACATTGATTTAACTGCTACAGAAGATTCTGTATCGATTTCTGCTCAATCATTTATTGGAAACCAAACAAGTAGTCTTCATCGTACAATCCCTTTGCCAACTACTATTAGAGCAGAAGCAATAGATGCTAGTTATTCTAATGGTGTTTTAAGAATTAGAATGCCTAAAAGAGGAACGAGCACTCGTAAGCAATTACAAGTAAATGTTAATGAACAACAATAAATAACTTTTCTTAAAGGGTCTTTAGCATTTGCTAAAGACCCTTTTGTTTTTTTTCTGCTCTTAATCTTGATTAATTAGGAAATGATAGATATTATATTAGATAGTAGTGGTTGAAAAGGCAAAGTCAATGACAACTGCATGGGTATAATTCAAATTTCTTTATTTGGAATTTGGAGTGAAGTATCTTTAATTAATCCTGTTTTTTATCTAGAACAGCCAAGAAAACTCCATCTAAGCTACTGTATTAGGTGGAGATGAATTGGCTATTTTAAATTT
>NZ_JALKBX010000065.1 GCF_023227745.1 Natroniella acetigena
GCTCTTATTTATTCGCAGACGAATCTTAGAAGCTCAGAAAAAATCTTTCAGAACGAGAAATCTCCCTCATGGTTCTAGGCAAAAGTTACACATAATTGTAATTAATCATATTGACTCAATAACTCCGACACTTGCTCGGACTTGACCCTCCCATGAACATCATCACCAATAATCACAACTGGAGCCATCCCACAAGCTCCAACACAACGTGTATCTTGTAATGTAAACCTATCATCTTCACTTGTTTGACCAGGTTCAATACCCAACTCATCATTTATCTGATCTAATATATCCTGACTGCCCTTAACATAACAAGCAGTACCTGTACAAACTTCGATTGTATATTTACCTCTTTTAGTTGTCGAAAATAATGAATAAAAACTGACGACACTATAGACTTTGCTAAAGGGAATCTCCATTTTTTCAGCCACCCTTACCTGAACTCTGCGTGGTAAATAACCAAATATATTTTGAGCTTGGTGTAATATATCTATTAGATTTGAATCACCTTGTTGAGCAGTTGCTAATAAATCTTCTAACTCTCTATATTGCTTCTCTTCTCCTCTAGTAATAAATATCTTTGCAATTGTTTCAGTTTGCTGCTGATTCATAATAGCTCCTCCTGATTATTATTTGTTCTAAATTTTATTTTTATACTCTACTCTAGTGATCTTCTTGAAGTTAATTTTAAGATCAATTATAATATAATTACATCTTGGTTTAATCTTTGATTAATAGTATTGACAGAACTAGTAAATAAAATTAAATAAAAAATTTTCCTAGGAGGGGCTTAAGGCAATAAAAATGATCAAAAACTATAACCTTAATACTTTAAAAGATGACTTATCGGCCGGTTTATCTGTTGCAAGTGTTGCTCTACCACAAAGTATGGCCTATGCTCTAATTGCTGGTGTCAACCCAATTTATGGTCTTTACACTTCAATAGTAGCTATGATTACTGCTACTTTTGTAGGAGTTTCTAATTATATGATCGCCGGGCCAACCAATATGATGGCACTTGCCATTGCCAGTAATCTAACTTCATTAGAAGAGATTAGCTACCTAGAAGGCGTATTATTACTAACTTTTATGGTAGGAATTATTCAAGTCTTATTAGGTTTACTTAAATTAGGCGATTTGGTTACTTATGTATCTCACCCTGTAATTACCGGATTAACCTTTGGAGTAGCTCTAATTATCGGCATCGGTCAATTAGATAACTTATTGGGCTTAAAAGTTGAAAATGGAGTCAATATCTTTTCAAAACTCTATAATATAATAATTAACCTTAAAGCAACCAACCCCTATTCTCTCTTGATAGGGCTTTTAACTATAATCATAATCATCGTTATCAAAAAGAGTAGTTTAAATCTTCCTTCATACTTGACAGGGGTTATAATCTCTATCTGTTTAGTTTATATCTTTAACCTGAGAGAATCAGTAGCTGTAGTTGACAATTTTACTACTTCCTTGCCTAAATTCAGACCCATTAAGCTCAATTTTAATCTAATGCAAGAGTTGTTCAGTTCAGCATTATCAATAGCACTTTTAGGATTCATTCAAGTTATCTCTATAGCTAAGTCATTTGAAAAAAAGACTGAACAAAAAGCTAAATTAAATCAAGAGTTTATAGGGCAAGGATTAATAAATATCTGTTGCTCTTTATTTAGTGGATTTGCCATTGCTGGCTCTTTCACAAAATCATTTATTAATTATACTGCTGGGGCCAAAACAAGAATTTCACAATTAATTACTGCTATTTCCTTTATTCTTGTAATCTTATTATTCAATCCAGTAGTAAGATATATTCCTATTTCTGGCTTAGCTGCCTTAGTAATTGTAGTGGCCTGTTCAATGATTGAAAGCAAAGAAATACTACAAAGCTTTAAGACTACTAATGCTGATGCTGTCATGTTTTCTGTAACATTCATCACTACAATTTTAGCTCCTCGATTGGATTATGCAGTTTATGTAGGAGTTATAGTATCTATCATTATAGTTTTGAAGAATACAAGTGATGTTCATTATTCCCATCTGAGTTACGAACAACAAGGGGAAAACGATTTCTCAGATCAAGAACCGCTTGCTAATATCAAAGAAGATGACTATATTTTGATCAATTTAGCCGGGAATTTACAATTTAATTCAGCAGAAAATTTAAAAGATAAATTAAATCAAAGTTTCACCGAAAATAAAGCTTTTGTAATTAGGACTAGATATCTTGATCATATTGATATTACTTCAATTCAAGAATTAGAAAAATTCATTGACAAGGTCTATAAACATGGAGGCAAAGTATTATTCTGTGGAGTTGATGAGGAACTATTAAAAGCACTGCAACAGGCAGGAACCCTTGACAAAGTCAACAAAGAAAATATCTTTTTAGCCAATCAACAGATCTTCTCTTCTACTAAGCAAGCAATCCAAAAAGTAGCAAATAATGAATAATCGCTAATTTAAATCAGAGAACATCTTCAAGTCAGTTTCAACACTCAACTGTGGAGAAAGGAGGAATATTATTGATAAAAAATTCACAAAGAAAGTTGCTTTATCTAACTATTTTATTAATACTATCCACTTTAATCCTTAGTTCAACTATACAACAAGCTAATGCATCTACAATTAATAGTAGCCAATTAGAAGAATCTACATTGCAAACAGCTTCCTCTACAACTAAAGAAATAACTAGCAATATGATCATTGTTAGTAGTTTAGTCATCTTAGCCGTCTTTTTATTTTTATGGGAGCCAATTAGAGTAGATATCATTGCCCTTACAATCCCAATAATTTTAGTCTTATTGGAACCTTGGACCCACATCTCGGTCGAGCAAGCATTATTAGGTTTTGCTAATCCAGCTACAATTACTGTACTGACCATGTTTATTTTAAGTGAAGGAATCCAACGCAGCGGTTTGGTACAAATCCTTGGTGATAAAATAGTTCAACTGACATCTGAAGATGAATCGCGCCAATTAGGGATCATTGTGGGGTTAGCAGGACCAATTGCTGGTATTATCAATAATACACCAGTAGTCGCAATCTTTATTCCAATGATTACAAACTTGGCCCGTAAGACTAAGATATCACCTTCTAAATTATTGATCCCCCTCTCTTATGCTTCAATGATGGGTGGAATGTTAACTTTAATTGGAACTTCAACCAACTTATTGGCGAGTGATATCTCTGCTCGCTTGATTGGACATTCTTTTTCAATGTTTGAATTTACTCAATTAGGATTTATAATCCTATTAATCGGTTCAATTTATTTGCTTACAGTAGGTCGTTACTTAATCCCAGAAAGAATTGATCCTAATCAATATAATGATCTAATTGAAGAGTATGAAATGATAAATTATTTGACTGAAGTAGTAATTGAAGAAAACTCTCCTCTGAGCGGAAAGGTTGTGAGCCAAGCCATTGAGCAACTTGACTTTGATATGGATTTAGTTCAAATTATTCGCTCTGGAAAGCAATTTATGGAGCCATTAGATGCTAAGACTCTACAGCCAGCAGATCATCTAATAATTAGAACTAATCGTGAAACATTGCTGAAAATGATCGAGACGGAAGGATTGAAAATGATTCCAGAACAGGATAAGGTTACAGAAGAAAAATTAGAAAATCCAACAGAAGGTCAAAAGTTAATAGAAACGGTCGTAACTCATGGTTCTTTTCTAGAAGAACAGACATTATCTGAAATCAACTTTTTGGATCGTTATGATACAACTGTCTTAGCTGTCAGACGGGGTAGTAAGTTGGCCCATAATAGAATGAAAGATATCACCTTTAAGGCTGGGGATGTATTATTACTATTAGTCACCGAAAAGACCCTAGAAAGATTACGTCACAATCGCAACTTTATTATTGCTGATGAGATAAATCCTACTGATTATCGTCAATCCAAAATTCCAATCGCTTTAGGTATTATTAGTGCTGTAATTGCTCTAGCCGTCCTTGAAGTTATGCCAATCGTTATCTCGGCCCTTACTGGTGTAATCGCAATGGTGCTTACTGATTGTGTAAAACCAAATGAAATGTATGAAGCAGTTAATTGGGAAGTTATCTTCTTATTAGCCAGTCTAATTCCTTTAGGAGTTGCTTTAGAGAAAACTGGAACAGCCCGCTATATTGCTCAGCAATTATTAACTGTAATTGACTCTTTTTCACCCTTGATCGCTTTAGGTATCTTTTATATACTCACTGCTACCTTAACTAATATCATCAGTAATAATGCCAGTGTAATCTTAATGATTCCTATAGCAGTAGACGCAGCCCTACAATTAGGGGTCAACCCTTTTTCTTTTGTTCTAGTAGTAACCTTTGCTGCTAGTACAGCTTTTCTTACTCCAATAGGTTATCAAACCAATTTAATGGTCTATGGCCCTGGAGGTTACAAATTTAAAGACTTTATGATCATTGGAGCTCCCTTACAATTATTATTGGCCATTGCTACTCCTCTATTCATCTACTTATTCTGGGGAGTTTAAGAACAAAATGGGCTATCGCCCATTTCAGATTAAGTCTAAATAACAATAAAAAATGGTATAAGCTAGCTTCCCAATTAATTAGTAAGCTAACTTATACCATTTCTAATCAAGACTATTTACAGTCAGAGCAATACCCAAAAAACTCACTACGATGACTCTCAACTTCTCCCCCAATTTTTTCAGCAACCTGCTGATTCATTTCTGTCTTAACTTCCATCTCCACATCCATTACCTTTCCACATTCTAAACAACTAAAATGATAATGGTTTTCAGGATTACCATCAAAACGGCTATAACTACTGCCATAATTCAATTCCATAAGCTCATCCATTTCTCGTAACACATTTAAATTACGATAAATAGTACCCAGACTAACATTAGGAATATCTTTCTTCACTTGTTCATAGATCCAGTCTGCTGTTGGATGAGAAGTAGTACTTCTTAACACTTCTAAAATTTTCTTCCTTTGCTTGGTCATTCTTCTCTTTTTAGCCATCTTTTACTCATCTTTTATAGTAATAATAATTCTTAATTAAAGTATAGCAATAATTTCGACAACTGTCAATCTGTATTAATATACAGTGTCAGTAATCTGTGTCTGTGTCTGTGAAGTTCAAACCCGATAACCCCTTTAAATCATAAAGATTTTGAACTTGATTTTTACTGACACGGATTACAGACACTGACACTTTTTATAATTATCCTTAATTTAAATTAGTAAGATTAAATTAATTGTTAATACTAACAATTAGGAGGGATAATTATGAGTCCACAACAAAATAATGACCCAAATAAAATTGCAATTATTGGTGCTGGTGGAGTTGGAGCTACTACAGCTTATGCCCTAATGATTAAAGGTATTGGTTCCGAAATAGTCTTAGTCGATATCAATAAACAGAAAGCTGAAGGCGAAGCAATGGATTTAAACCATGGTTCTTCTTTTGTAAATCCTGTTAAAGTTTATGCAGGAGATTACTCAGATTGTAAAGATGCCGAAATCATTATTATTACAGCAGGGGCCAAGCAGAAGCCTGATGAAACCAGACTGGATTTGGTCGATAAGAATGTTGCAATCTTCAAAGAGATGATCCCACAGATTACTGAATATAATGATAATTGTATCTTATTAATCATCAGCAATCCAGTCGATATTTTAACATATGTCACCCTAAAATTATCAGGCTTTCCTAAAGAAAGAGTCTTCGGCTCTGGTACAGTCTTAGATAGTTCTCGCTTTAGAACACTACTCAGCGAGAGTTGTAATATAGCTACCAATAATGTGCATGGCTATATTATCGGTGAGCATGGAGATAGCAAAGTTGCTGCTTGGAGTCTAACCAATATAGCAGGAACCAACTTAGATGATTATTGCCCTGTCTGTGAAGAAACCTGTACAAGAGATAATCAAGAGCAGATAGCCACTCAAGTTAAAAATGCTGCCTATAAAATCATTGAAAAGAAAGGCTCTACTTTCTATGCAATAGCTTTAGCAATTTCTAAAATAGTTCGTAGCATATTACGAGATGAAAATTCAGTCTTAACTGTTTCAACTTTACTTCATGGAGAATATGGAGTGGAAGATATCTGCTTAAGCCTACCTACTGTTATTAATTCTTCAGGTATTGATCGGGTCCTCAATTTAGATTTACAACCCCAAGAAAGAGAAACTTTCGTTAAATCAGCAAAAACCTTACAAGAAATTACTAAAAATTTAAATCTATAAAGGAATCTTAAATCCAATCTAGAAATAATAATTGTATAGAATACTCTCAGCTAGAAGAAAATATTGATGGGTTTGGTGTTTAAAATGTATGATTTTAACTGTCAATTGCACCTTGTAAATTGTACACTAAGACGGGGGTACAGAAAAATATAGTTATCTGCGAAGCACTGTAGTAACAGGTTTTAATTTAGCTGAGAAGACTAGTGTGGTTAAAAGGAGGTGACAGTTAATGAAGGAAAAAATCGAAGAAGTTCTAGATAAAGTTAGACCATCTCTCCAAGCAGACGGTGGTGATGTTGCTTTAATAGATATTACTGATGAAGGAATCGTTAAAGTTGAATTACAAGGCGCTTGTGCTGGATGTCCAATGTCTCAGATGACTCTTAAAATGGGAATCGAAAAGAGACTTAAAAAAGAAATTCCAGAAGTTAAAGAGGTACAAGCTGTTTAAAAGATAAAGTTTTTATGGGTGGGAACTATCTCATCCATAAAAATTTTAATTTTTAATTGACAAACTAGATAAAGAATGATATATTACTAATTGTCGCATCAATTGAGGGAGAAAAAATTTTTTTGTTTTTTTCTTGACATCTCTCACTAAGTTAGTTATAATATCAATTGTCGAATAAATAACTTGCATACGTCGGAGCATGGCGCAGTTTGGTAGCGCACCTGGTTTGGGACCAGGGGGTCGCAGGTTCAAATCCTGCTGCTCCGACCATTTTATGCGCCTGTAGCTCAACTGGATAGAGTGACAGACTTCGAATCTGGAGGTTGGGGGTTCGATTCCTCCCGGGCGCGCCATTAAAAGCATTGAATAGTGAATAATTAATATTTAATAATTAAATTCAAGTTTTTAAAACTATTCAATATTAGATATTAAATATTAATTGAACTTGAGGGCCATTAGCTCAGCTGGTAGAGCACCTGACTTTTAATCAGGGTGTCGGAGGTTCGACTCCTCCATGGCTCACCAAAAAGCATTTAATATTGAATAATGAATATTTAATAATTAAAATTCAGAAGCATAAAAGAATTTGAATTTAAGTTTTTAAACTATTCAGTATTAGATATTAAATATTAAATAGTTAGGCCCCCATCGTCTAGTGGCCTAGGATACCAGGTTTTCATCCTGGCGACAGGGGTTCGAATCCCCTTGGGGGTACCAATGCAACTAAATCTTATTGCTAAATTGATATTAAGCAATAAGATTTAATAATAGAGATGAATTTTCTCTATCCATGGAGAGTCTTGTTCTTTAAGACTCGAAAGGGTACCAATCTTTAACGTTATTAATCAATCTTAATTTAGAGATAGTACCTTTACGTTTTAACTTTATCTATCGACCACGGAGAGTTTTTGCTCTTGAAAACTCGAAGAGATAGTAACAAGAACAATTGATAGTTTAGAAATAAAATAATTAAGATTTTGAAATTTGTTTTTAACTATTCAATGTTAAATCTTAAATATTAATTAAATATTTGGAGGGGTTCCCGAGTGGCCAAAGGGAGCAGACTGTAAATCTGCCGGCGACGCCTTCGAAGGTTCGAATCCTTCCCCCTCCACCATTTTTATTACAAACTGGTTATTAAACCAGTCTTTTTTTATTGCTACATAAAAAATGACCTTCGGCCCATAGTCTAAAGCCAAGCCTAAGGTTAAGCAAATCTTTAAAAACATAATTTCCCTAATAATAAAAAAAGCTAGAGCCTAAAGCTCTAGCTAATATGATTAAACTAAATTAGCAAATCCAGTCTGTCGTAAAGCCTCATATAAGACGATCGCTACAGAGTTAGCTAAATTAAGGGATCTAATCCCCTCCTTCATTGGGATCCTAATACAATTTTCAGCATGCTCTTCTAGAATACCTTCAGGAAAACCAGCAGTCTCTTTTCCAAAAACCAAAAAATCATCAGCCCTATACTCTACATCTGTATAATGTTTTTCAGTAAAATTAGTAGCAAAATAGAAATTATGTTCAAAATATTTAGTAAATAGCTCTTCTAAGTTATCATAATAATAAATATTCAGTTTATCCCAGTAGTCTAACCCTGCTCGTCGTACAGCCTTCTCATCTGTAGAAAATCCTAAGGGTCTAATCAAATGTAAATCAACTTCTGTACAAGCACAAGTCCGTGCAATATTACCTGTGTTAGGTGGTATCTCTGGTTGAAATAAAACTACATTCATAACTTTTCTCCCTCCATCTTCTCAACTATTAAATTATAGTTTTGAGCTGATTAATATCTTCTTCACTATAGACTTTAATTCCTGTTTCTTCTAGAATTGCTGTCGTAACTCCCACTCCTTGTTGCTTAGTCCCACTAAAGGTTCCATCATAAATTGATTTAGTTCCACAAGAAGGGCTACGTTCCTTTAAAATTGCCAACTGACACCCTTTTTGATTAACAATAGTAAGTACTCTGTTAGCTCCAATAATAAAATTAGAAGTAACATCCTCCCCTTCTTGATTAATCACCTTAGCTTGCCTATTTAAGACATCTGTTCCATCTCCACCAACAATTTCTGCTGGAATACGAGGGGTTAGTAAATCACCAAGCTCTTCTGGACAGACAGCAACTACCTCTTCTTCTTGTAATAAATCAAATATCTCTTGATGATAATTATTCCCGCCATTATATTTACAATTATCTCCCAATAAACAAGCACTTACTAAAATCATTTATTTTGCTCCTTATTTCAGCCATTTTTTTGCTTCCTCTAAATTATCAAACTGCTCTAATTGGACATAATCTCGATATCTTCTACTCCATAATTTAAACTTAAATTTAGTGATTAATTTGTCTAAGACTAAAGCAATCTTCTCCACCTCAATTTCAGTTAAATATTGAATAAAAACATCAAATTGGCTTTCTTCCAAGTCCACCTTCCTAAGATCTAATAATAACCTTTGTTTATTCTCCCTTCTCTGTAATAATTCTTCAACCTTGTTACATATATCCTTTGCTTCACCTCCGTTTATAATTTCACCCCCTTTAATAACTATCAAATTATTTTCAGAGTGTAAATTATGCATTTCTACTCCTCTCCTTTATCTTCCTCCTTTTATATCTATTCCTAGCTTATTAACTTCGTGCTATCTAATCTACAATAAAAAAGTTGCCTCCGGCAACTCAGTTTAAATCTAACATTCAGTTTAAGTAAAACCAACAAATACAAACTAGTAAAAGTTGTCCACAACCTATAAAAAGCATAATTTCCTAAATAAGAAGAAAGTGACCTTTGATCATAGCTAAATTTAAATTGAAGAATAAGTAAAACAATCATCAATGACAAAAAAGAGCAGCTATTAACTGCCCTTGGCCCTCAAATGAAGAGGTAGTAATTTATCTTTATCCAGTACAATTTCATGTCCATAGGCTGCCTGACTGAACTTTTTCTCAGCTTGATTTAAAGGTAATCCCTTTAGCTCCATCTGCTGAAGATCTCCCTCGCCTACTTCTCCTCTAATTAGGTTATGTAAATAATGTACTGCTTGCTGTCTAAAACCTAACAACCTTGCTCCTACTACATCAGTGGCTACTGGATCTGTTCCCGCTACAACCAGATCAGCATTGACCGGTTTTCCTTTAGACGGGCCAGTCCCTACCATTCCTTGATCTCCACTTAAAATTGTCAGATCAATTGGAATTAATTTACCCATTGCAGTAATGAACTGATGTAGATCTTCATGGATTCCTTGTCCAGCCTTAGGAAAACCATGCAGCTCAGCAGGGGGCCAAGCTAATGCTACATTCTTAATTCCTAATGAAACCGTAGCTTCTTCATGATGTTTGATCTGAGTATAGGAGATCAAAAAATCTGTTTCAACTAATAATTTATTCAACTTGATAGTTTCAATTCGATCATGTTCAAGCTCAAACTCCAAATAAGGGCCATAATTGAGATCAATAAATTCTACCCCTTCCTGCTCAATAACATCCTGATACCCAGTCTGTTTTAATACATCAGTCGTCTCTGCTCCCCCTGAACCAGCTGCTACTACAATTCGAGCTGATGCTTGCTCTTTGACATATTGAATCAACTTCTGTAAAGAAGCAGGGCCAACAACAGTTCCCGTCTCTGGAGCATTGGTATTAACCCAATTGGGTACTATCGTCACCGTCTCCTGTTGCTTAAGTTGGCCCAGTTGCTGATTTATCTCTAATAAATCGAGTAAATTATAAATTACATCCCCTTCTAGACCCTCACCTAAAGCAACCTGTGGTTGATTAATTTTTCTATCCCTTAACAATTTAACCCCTCCATGAAAGCATTTAATATCTAATATTTAACATTTAATAATTGAAATTCAAAACCATTTAATTCCCTATCAATGTTCATTATTTACTATTTAATATTAAATATTCACTTTTCATTATTCATTGCTCTTTAACTATTCATTATTAAATATTCAATATTAAATGTATTTTATCACTCCGCAAGCAAGCCTTGGCCCTGCTGCTCCAGCTGGTTGAGTACGAAAATCATTAGGATGCTGATGAATAATAACTGCCCTATCTACTACTTCATCAACTATAAAACGATTAGTAAAGACTGTCATCTTAGCATAGCCATTATTCGAAAAGAGATTAGGTAGATCTCCTGCATGATTACCATGAGGTTGATCATCTGGATCATAATGCCCCCCTGCATCTTGAAAGGGATCTTCAGGATCACCAACTGTACAGTCACCAAACTCATGAACATGAAAGCCATGCGGGCCAATCGGAGGTCTGTCATTTGTTGCTGGTTGATAAGGAGGTAATCCTCTAACCTCAACTGAGACCATAGTTCCTCCTACTACCGATCTAAAATAAGCAACCCCTCTAATCTGTGGCGCCAAAGGGCCGCCCCTAATGTTGGCCCGAACCACTCGTCTTGGTCTCAAAATTCCTCTCATTCTGCCCATTTTTGCTCCTCCTCCTCTCTACTAATATATATATTCTAGCTCAAATTAAAGAGTGTCAGAAGAACAACAAAAAAAACTTTGATTTTTTTGTTGACATTCTTAAGTATTTTAGTTATACTAATAAATGTCGTCAGAAATCAAAGTACAAATTAATGACGGATAGCTAGTAAAATTAATAATATATCGTGGACCCGTAGCTCAGTTGGTCAGAGCCACCGGCTCATAACCGGTTAGTCGGGGGTTCAAATCCCTCCGGGTCCACCATAAAAATCAAATCATAAATTTTAATTACCCACTATTAATTAGTGGTTTTTTTGATCTTACATAAAAAAATAGGCTATCGCCCATTTTAAGTTAAGTCTGAGTCTAAGTAACCCATTTAAAAACAGTAAAATTAAAAAGTTATCCTCAACCTTTAAAAAGCATAGTCTCCTAAACAATAAAAAACCCTACAGATAATTGTTATCTGTAGAGTGAATAGGTTTATTCTATATTTAATACCCGATTGCATTGGTCATTACAAATACTACAAGACCTTCTATTACCCTCTAACGCTGGTTCTCCTTTAAGCCCTTTAATCAAACTCATGGTTTTTGTTACCTGCTCTTCTTCACCTTCAATAACTAAAGTCACTGCCCCAGCTGAATCTCCGATTCCTCCTGCAGCAATCTGCTCTGCCTTAACTCCAGTCAAAATTTCTAATGATTCTAATTCAGTAATGATCTTACCATTACTGATTGGAATTAAACCAACCTTCCTTCCTAACGAATAATCAATCTGCTCAATCCCTACCATCTTACTGGCCCGTTGGACTGAATCTATCCTCTTCTCTAAACCAACTGGAATAATTAACTGAGCACCTCTAGCCACTAAAGTCCCTAATGAAAAACCAACTGTTCCTCCTTCAGGATGAGCTGCTAAGACCCCTGCTACTCCTTGAGCATCAAAAGCGTTGGCCCCCTTAATAAAGACATCTTCGCTCCCAAAAGAATCTAAAAAATCTAACCAATCTTGCTCCTGTTTTTGACCTGCTTTTAAAGTAAGAGGCTCAATTCTGTGCTCTGGATCAGTAACACAGGGAAGGCCTTGATTTATAGTCCCTGCTGTATAATACTCTCTTCTCAACCCTTCGCCTATTAACTCCTCAGCTACATACGCATTAGTTGTTCCTCCAGCTACAATAATTTTATGGTGCTGCAAAGCCTTCTTTACCTCTGGCAATTCCTTAACTGCCTTAGCAATCAATCGCTTTGATTCTGGCACTCTTAAGGTAAATGTTGCTAACATAACTTACCTCCCCCTATTTTAAAAATAATTATTACTAAAATACTAATACTTTTTATAACTTTTACTAAATGGAGTAAAAGCCAAAGAAGCAAGCTTTAAATGCTGTTTTGCAAAGGGTAACCCAATAATAGTAATCCCAAATATAACTGCTAATATCAAATGAGTTAAAGCTGTCCAAAGCCCTCCAAATAATAACCAAACCAGATTCATCAGTAATGGTAAAAACCCTGTAGTATGGCTAGTAGAAACGATTGTCTTTCCAAAGGGCCAAGCAGCTACTAATGATAGTTTAATGACTTGAATTCCAAATGGAATCCCTACTACCGTCAGACATAAAGCAATTCCTCCTAACAGATATTCTAATAAGATTGCCCAACCACCCAAGATAAACCAAAGTAAATTTCCTAAAAGTTTCATTTGTTTCTCCCTTCTCTACGATGATTAATTGCTAAATATTATAGTTTGTTTTTAATTTAAGCCCTTATTACTATTTTGACGCTCTGCGGAGCAAGCCCACGCAGATTCCTCATTTATAGAACCTAGCCTTTTTACAGTTAATCTCAAGGATTAAGTGTAAACTGGTCTTACAAGTTCTCCAAAGGCTTAAATTTCCGTACGCCCTACGGTATAGAAACTATCTACTAGCTAATTTTAATTGTAAACCTTGTTGCAAAATGTTCTTACTAGCATTTATATCTCTATCGTGAATTGAATGGCACTTCGGGCATTCCC
>NZ_JALKBX010000066.1 GCF_023227745.1 Natroniella acetigena
TTGTAGATTGTCTTCACAATACTAGGCGATACTTTTCATATCGCAACAGATCACACCATAATTGTAATATCATTTCATTTTATAGTTGTATATATATTATAACCAGTTTCTTTCTATTTAACACATGAAAGAACAAAATTACCCATCAGCAACTTTAAGTTATGATTAAACCACAAAGAATCTATAAGACTGATACTTAAAGATAACGCAAAAAAAGCAAGCGTACGCTTGCTTTTAGTCATTCTCAATAAATATATAATTATTACTCTCTATTTTATTGATCTCCTTTTCTAATTACACCTTTATCAAATAAGCCCTCTTCTAAACCTACATAAACTTCTGGCACTTGACCTACAATAACTGCCTCAGTTAATGGAATATCAGTACTTACCTCAACTTGTGTATCCAACAAAGGAACAACCACACTTGCTTCAGTTTCAACTTCTAAATAAATTTTATGTCTCGTCTGATTAATTCCAGCTGATTGAAATTCATCTTCTATATTAGTTTTCACATAACCATATGGAATAACCTCTGCTGTTAATAATGGACTATAACGCGAAAGAATTTCAAACCCAAAAATTTGAAAAATAGGAATTTTAACGGTTCTGCTATGACTTTTATCTAATATACTTTGAATTCCTACAGCAATATTGGAGGAAAGATCATTTATAGCTTGTAAATTAGGTTGCATCATAATTACATGACCTTCATGATTAGTTCTAATAAAAACCAGATCATGGTAGTTTAATGTGTCAGTCTCTTCATTAACGGCTTCATTAATAATAGTCGTTAACATTCCTGTCACATCTGATTTGTAAATATTATGTAATCCTGGCTGTAATTTAGTCTCAACTAAGAAGACAATAATAATTGAAAGGATCATCACTATAATAAAGAACAACTTAACTAAGTTTTTAAAAGAAAATTGTATAGAATCACCCCTCTACTATTGTATTAATCAAGGAGTAATTCTGTGCATGATTTTAGATTAAATTTATTTTTGCAAATCTACGTTTTCCAACCCTAATAATCATTCCATCTTTAACTTCAAGATCTACATTTATCTGCTCATACTTCTCTTCATCAATTTTAACTGCTCCTTGCTTAATCATCCTTCGTGCTTGACTATTACTATCAACCAAACCAGTAGCAGCTACTAATTTAACTATCCATAATTGACCATCTTCTAAATCTTGACTAGAAATATCTACTTCAGGAATATCTTCAGGTAAATCACCTTTTTTAAACACCTTTTTAAATTCCTGCTCAGCTTTTTCAGCTGTTTCCTGATCATAATATTTACTGACAATCTCGCGGGCCAACCTCTTCTTTGCTGTCATTGGATGTAACTCGCCATTAGCTAAGTTTTCATTAATTTCTGCTAGTTTCTCTAAAGAAATATCGGTCAACAACTCAAAATAGCGTCCAATTAACTCATCAGGCATTGACATAGTCTTACCATACATCTCCTGGGGTTTTTCATTGATCCCAATATAATTCCCCTTACTCTTGCTCATCTTATCAACACCATCTAACCCCTCTAATAAAGGCATCATAATTACAACTTGTGGATCTTGTCCATGCTCTTTTTGTAAATTACGTCCCGCTAATAGATTAAACTTCTGATCAGTTCCACCTAACTCTACATCAGCTTCAATTGCTACAGAATCATAACCTTGTAATAAAGGGTAAAAGAATTCATGAATGCTGATCGATTGATTGTTTTGATAACGATTAGAAAAATCTTCTCGTTCTAACATTCTAGCTACTGTATATTTAGAAGACAATTCAATTGCATCAGCAAAATCTAACTCCTTAAACCACTGACTATTAAAGACAACCTCTGTCTTATCTGGATCCAATACTTTAAAGATCTGTTCTTCATAAGTCTTAGCATTCTCTTTAACTTCTTCTTCTGTCAATTGTTTTCTAGCTGCAGACTTTCCAGTTGGATCACCAATTTTCCCCGTAAAATCACCAATCAATAGATAAATTTCATGACCTAGCTCCTGAAACTGTTTCAACTTTTGTAAAACAACAGTGTGACCTAAGTGAATATCAGGTGCTGATGGATCTAAACCCAACTTGATCTTTAAAGCTCGTCCTTCCTTTTTAGCTTCTGTTAATTTATCTTTTAATGTACCTTCTCCAATTATTTCAGCTGTACCACGTTTAATTACTTCTAATTCTTTGCTACTCTCCATCTTATTTCCTCCTGTCTATAATATTATAAATGTATTAAAAAGTAGTATTAATTATATCATATTGTATCATAACTAAGTATTAATATCAATTATAGAAAATGCTAGCTCAAACAAATCAGAAATCGACTATATATAATGATAATTTTATGTTATAATAATTTGAGAGAGGAGGAAGTAGCATGACTAAAGGAAAATTAAAACAGTTAATTATTATTGCAATTATACTATTTATAGCTATTAGCATGGGAGCAGTAATTGGTACTGTAACTTGGATTATCAATCAAAGCCCTGATATATCTGAACATGGTCAATGGACGACTGCTGAAAGTACAACGGTTTATACTGCTGAAGAAGAAGTTTTAACTAGATTATACCAACAAGACAGAATTTATGCCCCTTTATCGGAAGTTCCAGAGGATTTACAAAATGCGATCGTAGCTATTGAAGATGATCGTTTTTATAACCACTATGGAATCGATATCAGAGGTATCTTAAGAGCATTTAGTGTGAATTTACGCCATGGAACTATAGTTGAAGGGGCTAGTACTATCACTCAACAATTAGCCAAAAATGCATTATTAACCCCTGAACGAGTTTATACCCGTAAATTACAAGAGATGTATATTGCTTTACAGTTCGAACGTAAATATACCAAAGATGAAATCTTAGAATTTTACTTGAATGAGATATTCTTAGGTCACAGCGTCTATGGAGTACAAAGTGCAGCTAACTTCTATTTCAATAAAGATGTTGATCAATTAACTTTATCTGAATCTGCTTTAATTGCCGGTTTACCACGGGCACCTAATTACTATTCTCCTTATAGAAATCCAGATGAAGCTATTAGAAGGCGAAATGTAGTCTTGCACAGAATGGTTGAACAAAGTTATATTACTGCTCAAGAGGCAGAAGAAGCTAGACAAGAAGAACTTAACCTTGAACAAGGAGAAGAAGATAATAACGATAATATAGCACCTTACTTCGTTGAGCATATCAGAAAAGAATTGCTTGATCAGTTTGGTGCAAGAAAGGTCTATACTGGTGGTTTAGAGGTTCATACAAGTTTAGATTTAGAGATGCAAAAGCAAGCTGAGGAAACTGTCAATCAAGCAATAGAATCTGGAGAAATTCCAACAAGCAATCAGGAAGGTCAAGGAGAGAAGCAACCACAATTGGCCCTGATCACTCTTGACCCTCATACAGGTTATATCAAGAGCATGATTGGAGGTCGAGGGGAAGATAAGTTCAATCGAGCAACACAAGCATATCGCCAACCTGGCTCTGCCTTTAAACCTTTCGTCTATACGCAGGCAATTAGGGATGGAGCAGGTACAGGAACCATTGTCGATGATACACCTAAAAAGTATAAAACTAATTTAGATGGAAGAGATAGCTGGATCCCTAGAAATTATAATGATCAATATTTAGGACCAACTACTTTACGAACTGGATTAGCACGTTCAATTAACGTAATGACTGTTAGGTTACTCGATGAAGTAGGTATTAGTAATACAATTCAGACAACAAAGGAAATGGGAATTGCAAATATTATTCCTGAAGATAGAAACCTATCTCTTGCTTTAGGAGGATTAACCAAAGGAGTCACTCCATTAGAGATGGCTACTGCTTATGGTACATTAGCTACCGGAGGAATCAAGACTGAACCAATAGCAATTACCAAAATTCTTGATAATCGTGGTAACGAAATCTATAGTAATCCTCCTGTTAGAGATATCATCCTTGAGGAATCTGAAGCTTATTTAGTAACAGATATGCTTAAATCTGCTATTGCTAGAGGTCCTGACATTTGGGGTACTGGATGGAGAGCTTATTTAGGAAGACCAGCTGCTGGTAAGACTGGAACTACTTCCAACTATTCTGATGGTTGGTTTGTCGGATATACGCCTGATTTAGTAACCAGTGTCTGGCTAGGTGAAGATTCACCTACAAGAATGGAATATCCACAAAAAGACGCTGACGGTAATATTATCACTGATAATAATGGAAACCCAAAAACAAAAATTATCGCCAGTGGGCAAGCTGCTAAACTATGGGGCGACTATATGAGAAATATAGTTCAAGGAAGACCAGTCAAAGAATTTGAACGTCCTAACGATATTATCACCGAAGAAATCGATAGTAAAAGTGGTCAATTACCTGGCCCTTATTGTCCAGAACACACAATTACTGATGAATTATTTATTGCAGGAACAGAACCTACTGAAACTTGTGAACTTCATAAAGAGACTGCAGAAATTGAGATTAATACAGAAACTGAAGCTATTGCAACTGAATACTGTCCTGGAGATGAAGTAGTAACTAAAGAATATCAAGTAGAAACTGAAATCTTAGTTGATCAAGATGGAGTTCCGATCAGAAAGGTCGACCCTGAAACAAAAGTACCATTAACCGATGACGATGGAAATTATATTTATAAAACAATTCCAGAAGAAGAATGTTCTGAACATCTTCCAGATGATGAGGAAATTGAAGAAAAAGATAGTAATATGAGAGATCGAATCTTAGATTTTTTTAACACTTTAAGATAAAGTAAAGGAGGGTCAATTGACCCTCCTTTTTTTTGTTTAAAAATTGACTATTGTTATTCCTGCTCCACCTTCCTTAGGTCGTCCTAATCTATATTCTCTAACCCCAGGATATCGTTCCAATGTCTCATGAACCACTTCCCTTAACGTACCCGTTCCTTTCCCATGAATAATCTCTGCTTGATTTAAATTTGTCAGCATTGCATCATCTAAATACTTATCCAACTTATTTTTAGCCTCTACTGCTCTTAGACCACGCAGATCCAACTTAGGAGAGATCTTTCTAGATTTAGCTGCCTTAATATTGTTAACGTTAGTCTTTTTCTGATTCTTCTCTTTAGAGCCTTCAGTTTTTTCTAGCTCCCTTAGATCAACAGTTAACTTCATGATTCCTGCTTGCACAACCGCCTCTTTTTTATCTGAATGCAACTCTATTACTTCTCCCTCTTTATTTAAATTTCTAACCTTAACTTGATCACCTATTCTTAACTCGGGAATTTGGCGTGCTTGCTTAGCTTCTTCTACTAATTGATTAGCTTTTTCTTTAACTGCCTTTCTTCCTTCTCTTAATTTGCTTTTGGCTGCTTCAATCTCTCGATCTGACAACCGCTGTTTTTCCTTTAATTCAGCAATAATTCCTTTAGCCTGTTGTTGGGCCCGTTTAATAACTTTATTAGCTTCTCGATAAGCTTCCTTTAATTCTTTCTCTTTTCTCTCTTCTAACTTCTTTAATTTTATTTCATATTCTTCTTTTAATTGATCAACTTGCTGCCTCTTCTCTTCAGCTTCTTCCCTTTTATCATGATACTCTTTTTTGTCACTCTCTATCTCTTTGATTACTTGATCTAACCTAGCATCTTCTTGATTTAAAAACTGACTAGCCTTCTCTATAACTTCATCTTTCAACCCCAATCTACTGGCAATTTGAAAGGCATTACTACGACCAGGTAATCCCATTTGTAATTTATAAGTAGGCTGTAATGTCTCTACATCAAATTCAACTGATGCATTCTCCACCCCTTGATTATTATAAGCATAAGTCTTCAACTCACTATAATGAGTAGTAGCTACTGTCTTAGAATTTTTTTGATGTAAATAATCCAATAAAGACATTGCTAATGCTGCTCCTTCTACTGGATCGGTTCCAGCTCCTAATTCATCTAATAAGACTAGGGAATCATCCTCTACTTGATCAATAATCTTAGTTATCTGCTTCATATGAGAAGAGAATGTACTTAAATTCTGCTCTATACTCTGTTCATCACCAATATCAGCATAGATCTGATTAAAAACCCCTATCTTAGAACCAGACAGAGCAGGAATATGCAAACCAGATTGAGCCATCAAGGTTAATAATCCTACTGTCTTTAAAGTAACTGTCTTTCCTCCAGTGTTTGGCCCGGTAATGACTAGAGTATTAAACTCCTTACCTAAATGAATATCGATAGGAACTACATCTTCAGCTAATAATGGATGACGAGCCTTGGTTAAATCAATATTCCCTTCTTGACTTAATAATGGCTCAACTGCATCTAATTCTAAGCTATATCTTGCTTTAGCAAAGATAAAATCTAAAATCGATAATACTTGAACAGTATCTTTAATCTCCTTTAACTTAGCTTTAACTTTAAAGCTAAGCTCTTGCAAAATTCGATAAACCTCTTGCTCCTCCTGAGACATTAACTGCCGTAATTTGTTATTAAGTTTAACAATCGGCATTGGTTCAATAAATACTGTCTGACCACTTGCTGATTGATCATGTACAATTCCAGGAAATTTTTGTTGGTATTCCCTTTTAATAGGGATAACATATCTCTCTTCTCTAATTGTCACTACCTGCTCTTGAATATATTTTTGATAACGATTAGAATTAATCATTGCATTTAATTTATCTTTAACTCCATCACTGATCCTTCTCATCTCAGTTCTAATTTCCCTTAGTTTAGAACTGGCTGAATCCTTAACATTTCCTTGATTATCAAGAGCAGATTTAATACTCTTTTCAAGCTTTTTAAATCTACCAATTGAAGTTGCTATTTTTATTATCCTATAATATTCATCATCTTCATCCTCTAAACTCAAAAAGTAATTATTCAATCTATGACCTGTAATTAGTGTATTTAATATCGCTAATAATTCTTGTCCAGCTAAAACTATCTCCTTATCAACCTTCTTTAAATAAGAACGAATATCACGAATCCCAGCCAAAGGAGGCTCATCTTCTCTAATTAAAATCTTCTTAGCTTGAGTTACCTCTTCCTGCCTAGCTGTAATATAATCTGGATCAGTAGCAGGTTTTATATTTTCAATAAAGGTTTCAGTTAATTTAGATGTAATGTGTTCTTTTAATTGGCCCTTAATTTTTTCAAATTCTAGAACATTCACTGCATGTTTATCCATTAATTAAATCATCCCCTTATCTAAATAAAAGCCTCTAATCTAATTAGATTAGAGGCTTTTATTTTAGTACCTAAAGACTTTTATCTACTAACACGTATTAATCCTGAACAAGGAACAACCTCAACACCTTGCTCCTCTAATTGATCAGCAAATAGATTCATTCCTACTGAATCACTTGCCATATGACCAGCAATAATTACATTAATATGGTTTTCCTCTGCTTTTTTACGATGCTCTTCACCAATATGCATACAAACTAAAGTCCCTACACCGGCTTGGGCCAACTTCTCAAAAACTTTTTTAGAACCACCCGTTCCTCCTGTCATCTCTACTACTACCTTACCTGCACTTCTTTTTTCATCCCCAACAACCACATTAGGGCCAGCTTTTAACTTAGTTGCTTCTTTATATTCAGGAACCTCCTTCAATAATTCAACAACATCTCCTACAGTCTCAAGTTCAGCTTGATCAACCTTTTCCTGTAAAAAATCAACAACCAAATTATCTGAAGGTGTATGAACACACATCAACGGTAGATCAAATAGTTGAGCTGCATCTCTAGCTTTGTTATGATTTAAAGGCATCAAACCGCGCTTCACCTCACCAATCCTTTTAGCCATAATCCCCTCAGCTACATTGATCGGCACTCCTAAATCATGCAGAATTTCCTCTTGCATATGCATTACTTCATGTAATCCAGCTAGTGCTTTACCACCTGGATGGTGAGCAATTACAGCATCTATCTTCGTCCCTTTTTCAGTCAATCTATCAGCTAGCAAAACCTCACCTGTATCAATATCAATTCCCATTAAGACCCTTTCAATCTCTGCCTCTTCATCTCCTGTCAAAATCCTAGTATCAGGATAAGGGTTCTCTAAACTGGCTTGATCAAAGAATTCTTTCTCATCCTCATCTAACTCAGCATATTCTTCTTCTGCCTTTTTTAATACCTTCTTCACCTCAGCCTCATCTCGAGGATCAATATCCATACCCAGTTCCACTGCTAATTGATAAATTTCATTTAATTTCATTGCAGAACCTCCATTCTTTATAGACATCTAATCTTAATTTAAAATTTTTAATATTTTTCTTTTTTTATTTTTACTAGTCACTAATTACTAGTTACTATCATTCAACTTTACTTAATATAAATTAAATTTTAAAGTTGGATGCCTTATTCTATTTTTTTAATCTAATCCCTTCTTCAGTTATATCTATAATCTTTTCTTTATACAGTCCACCAATTGCCTTCTTAAAGCTGCCTTTACTCATCTGTAACCTATCTTTAATTGCTTGTGGTGAACTCTTATCATGCAACGGTAAAAAACCATCCTCCGCTACTAATTGCTTAAGAATCTTTTCTTTAGCATCTTCAATTCTACCATAGCCTATCTTTCTTAGGCTGACATCTATTTTGTTATCCTCTCTAATTTTCTTGATATATCCTGTAGTCTCTTGACCTACTTCTAACTCTCGATAAAGATCATCATTATAGATCAAACCATAATATTTATTATTAATGATCACCTTAACACCTAAATCAGTAAATCTATAAATTAAGAGCTCTACTTCATCTCCTTCACTGAGTTCTATCTGCTCTTGCTCTATAAATTTATCAAGTCTTTGACTAGCAGTTATTCTATCCGTCTGTTGATCTAAAAAGACCCCAACAACATAACTTTTACCCTCTTTCATCTTACCTTCCTGTTCAGCAAAAGGGACGAATAGATCTTTTTCTAAACCCCAATCTAAAAAAGCACCTACCCGATTAACATCCTTAACCTTCAAGTAAGCAAACTCACCAACTTTGGCCTTAGGGGTCAACGTAGTTGCAATCAATCTCTCTTGAGAATCTCTATAAATAAATACTTCTAACTGATCCCCTATTTCAGTTCCAGTAGGAACATACTTTAATGGCAACAATACTTCTTCATCATCAATATCTAAATATACTCCAAAATCTGTTCGCTTTATTACTTCTCCTTGATTGAACTTTCCTAATTTCACTATTACAATTACAACTCCTTTATAGTTTATTATTTAACTTTTAATATTTCCTTCAATTCCTGCAAATTAAATGTATTAACTACATCCTTACTCTCTAACCATCCTTTTCGAGCAATCCCTACTCCATATTCTAAGTTATCAAGTTGTCTAACATGATGAGCATCCGTATTGATTACAACTTTCGCTCCTAATCTTTTAGCTAACTTAGCATGTTCAGCATTGAGATCTAATCTCTTGGGTGCAGAATTAATTTCTAATATAGTATTTGTTTCAACTGCTTTTTTAATTAATCTTTCCATCTCAACCCCATAAGGCAGTCGCTTTAAGACCAAACGTCCAGTAGGATGCCCCAAAATATCAACATAAGGATTCTCTAACGCTCTAAAAATCCTCTCCATAATTGTAGTACTAGAATTATTATATTTTCTATGTATAGAAGCAACTACAAGATCTAATTCCTCTAAGACTTGATTATCATAATCTAATCCATCTTCTAAAACATCAACTTCAATCCCTTTTAAGACGGTTATCTCCAGTTTTTGATTCAACCTATCAATCTCTTCTGCTTGCCTTTTTAACCGCTCCACACTCAAACCATTAGCTACCTGTAAGGACTTACTATGATCACAAATAGCCAAATACTGATAACCCCTCTGTTGACAAGCTTTAGTCATTTCTTCGATTGTATATCTTCCATCACTCCATTGAGAGTGCATATGTAAATCCCCTTTAATAGCGTCCAACTCTACACTATCAGGAAGGTTATTCTGCTGTGCTTGTTCCAAACTGCCTAAATCATCCCTCAACTCAGGAATAATATAAGGAAACCCTCCCAATTTAAAAATTTCTGCTTCACTTTGAAACTGAGCAATTATTTCCTTTAGTTTCGAAAAATTAATTAATTTTTTTAGTTGTTGATTATACTTCCTAGTTCCCGTCCATTCAAATAATTTAAGATCAAACTCCTCTTCACTTGCTAGCACAATTCGAACTGTTGGTCCAGATTCAGCTATTAAAAGGACTTCTCCACTCTCTTGTTCCTGCAACTCAAAAAAAGCTAATTCTTTAATCTCAGCAAAAACCTCAGGAAAGTTATCGCTTGCCACTACCAGTATAATCTCAGTTACTACTTCTAACTTTCTTCTTATTTGTCCTGCAATTTTCACTTTAGATACTGATTTCAACTGGCTTAAATAATCCATTACTCCTCTTGCTAGTTCAGTAGCAAAACCTAAATCAACCTTCCCTCTATTTTTCAGTAATCTATTAACACCTTCTAAAATCTTTTCTTCTGTCTTACTTCCTATTCCGGATAGCTGTGATAATTGTCCTGACTCTGCTTCAGCTTTCAAATCAGATAAATTATCAATTCCTAATTCTTTATAAATTTTTCTAACCTTACTAAAACCCAAACCAGAAACATCAAGTAAAGTAATCAAGCTAACAGGATATTCATCAGTAAGTTTTTGATAACAATTACAACTACCCATTAAAACTATTTCACTTATCTTTTCAGCTAAACTTTCTCCAATTCCCGGCAAAGAATCTACCTCTTCTTTATCTACCAAACACTTAATATCAGCCTCTAAATCTTTAATTACCTTACTAGCCTTTTCATAAGCAGCTACTTTATACTTATTTTCTCCTTTGATTTTTAACAAATTAGAGATATTAGATAAAACTAAACTAACATTTAAATTATTCATCTTTGCTCCTCCAAGATCAATATTGAGAAAATTCAACTATCTTTTCTTCAATTATAGGGCTTAATTGTAACAATTTAGGGGCAAAATAAGATAATTCTAACTGTCGTTCTATTATTTCTAATGGTATCATTTCTAAAATCAAGACTAAAATATAACTAATTACAAATGCCTTAAAAAACCCCATAACTACTCCTGCTAGATTATCAACAAAAGATAAGAGAATAATATCTAAAAACTTATTTAAAAGACAACCAATATAATTAATAACAAAACTCACAACTGCAATAATTAGTAAAAAAGAAATAATTTCTGCTAGTTTAAGTTCTAAATTAAATTGCTCGATAATAAAATTAGCAAAAATACCATACTGCTCCAAAGCAATATAAACACCTAATATTACCCCTAAGAATGATGTTATTTGCTTAATTAATCCTAAATGATATCCCTTAATCATAAGGATAAGAAAAAAACTGAAGATTATTACATCAATTAAATTAAACTCCACTAATCCAGTTCTCCTTTCTCAACTAACTCTAAAAACTGATTATACTCTTCTTGAACCTTTTGATACTTCTCCTTTAATCCCCTATATTCAGCAAGCACCTCTTCATAATTATTCCTGGTTTTAGCATACTCTTTTTCCAATTTTTTATACGCATCTTGAATTTTATAGAGTTTATCAGCTAAATTCATAGCACCTAAAACCATAATTCTATTCCGTGGAATAGATGAATTAGCTTCTTTTATTTCTTGCATATGTTCATCAACAAAAGAAGCTAATTTTGAAATATATTCTGCCGACTCATTACCTTTGATTACATACTCTTCTCCTAAGATTTTAACCTTAGCTTTAGCTTTATTAGAAAACTTTTCCTCACTCAATTCTATTACCTCCACCACAAGCTTTTAAAAACTAATCTAACAACTATGTATTATTTCAATAAATTAGTCTAAAACTCCTCTTTTTTCACCACATAATATAAAAAACCTTGCCATCTACTAGATAACAAGGTTGATTTCTTAAAATAAAATGGAGCGAAAGACGGGATTCGAACCCGCGACCTTCTCGTTGGCAACGAGACGCTCTGCCAGCTGAGCTACTTTCGCATACATGGTGGAGGGGGAAGGATTCGAACCTTCGAAGGCGTCGCCGGCAGATTTACAGTCTGCTCCCTTTGGCCACTCGGGAACCCCTCCAAATATTTAATTAATATTTAAGATTTAACATTGAATAGTTAAAAACAAACTTCAAAATCTTAATAACTTTTCTTTTTTATGCTCTTGAATTTTAACTATTAATTATTAAATATTCATTATTAAATGCTTTATTAGAATTTTAGCAGTGACCTACGCTCCCACAAGGCTGCCCCTGCAGTACCATCGGCGCTGGAGGACTTAACTGCCGAGTTCGAAATGGATCGAGTGTTGCCCCTCCGCTATTACCACTAGAATTTTATTCAATTTACAATTAAAAGACTTAATTTCTTTATGAGCTTAATTGTCAATTATCAATTGTACATTGTCAATTGATTTTATTAGTGCCTCTCCGAGTTTTAAAGACCAAAAACTCTTCGTGGTCGATCAAGAAAGATAAAACGTAAAGGTACTATCTCTAAGTTAGGATTAATTAATAACATTAAAGAATGGTACCCCTTCGAGTCTTAAAGAACAAGACTCTCCATGGATAGAGAAAATTCATCTCTTTTATTAAATCTTATTGCTTAATATCA
>NZ_JALKBX010000067.1 GCF_023227745.1 Natroniella acetigena
ATTAAGTACCTTAACATATTTAATGCAATTCGGAGTATTAATGACAGCCCTTCAAGGCGTTACTCTCTCATTTGACTGTTTAAGTCCTTCAGTTCTAGTTATTATGAGTTGCCTCCATAATACTAGGCAATTCTTTTTAAATTGCAACAAGTCGCACATTCTCTACCATACCATTGAGCTTTATAGCTTAAATATTCAAGGAATTTAGACCAAGATACATCAGAAATACTTTTCATTAGTTTAGAATTTTTAAGCATATTCTTTACTTTTAAACTTTCAATTACACTAGAACACTTGAAATATTGAGTTCTATAAAATTGCTTATTAGTCTTCTTTACTTTAGGTAATTATTTAGCAAATTTAGAATATGACAAATATTTATTGTCTTTAGATCAAACTAGAAAGCGGTTAAATAAATAAAAGCACCTTTTAATAAGGTACCTTTTAATAATTTGAAGATTATTTTCCACACAAAATTATAAATACTCTTTCTATGTAGTTACTTGTTAAAATTATCCACCAAGCCATATAAAAATGGACCTAAGTTATCTCCTTCAATAAAATGTTGGTAATCACACCAATAATAGAAAAGAGATAAACTTATGCCCAATAGCAAATAAATTTAGTGTTGTCAACATCTATTCTTCTTTATCTTCAAAAACAGTCTGCCCATCTATTTCAGTTTGTAATGCCTTAAGGGATTGTTCTACTATTTCTCTACGAATTTTCTTCTCATTCTCAGGGTTCTCATCTGGATTTCCTAGTGGATGAGGAATGGCTACAGCTGGAACTATTCTATTAGCTCCAACAGTTGTAGAAATTGGAACTACTGTAGCTATGTGAACTACCGGTAACCCAGCTCTTTCTATCTCTTTCACCATCGTTGCACCGCAACGAGTACAAGTTCCTCAAGTAGAAGTTAAGATTACTGCCTGAACCCCATCATTAATTAATGTTTCAGCAATCTCTTGAGCAAAAACCTTAGAGCTTGCTACGGCAGTTCCATTACCAACAGTAGAGTAATAAATCTCATGTAACTCTCCAATTACTCCTTCAGATTCTAAGTCTTTTAGTACATCCACTGGAAGAACTCGATTAGGATCTTGATTAGCATAGACTGGGTCATAACCACCATGAGCAGTCTCACCCATCTCTGTAATCTTATACTCTCCATATTTAGAAGCACTTGAAGACTCCACTCGATCTGGATTTCCATCAGGAACAATACCTCCAGATGTAACTAAAGCTACTTTAGTATTAGCTAAATCTTCTATTGGATCAACCGGAGCTACTCGATCAAAGTTAGGCATTGGGTATTCAGTTTCAAATACTTCTCCATTAATCTTCTTAATTAACATTTCCACTGCTCTAGTAGAACCCCTTTTTTCTGTAAACATATTCTTTCGTAAGCCCCGTGGCATATATCCTTCTTCTTGTGGTCGACCCAATTTACCATCTTTTTTAACATAGCTCTTAATTAGCTTAACCATATTTGGAATTGCTTCTCTCATTCCAGCTGCAGAGTTGGATGTTTCAATCATATAAGCATAATTTCTATACATCTCATAACCTGGATTTTCAGGATACATAGCAGAAATTACTGGAATATCTAGTTCATCACAAGCTAACTCAGCTACACCACCACAAGCCATACCATAACGTCCAGCATTAAAAGCAGGACCTGCAAGTACTAAGTCTGGTTCTACCTCTTCTAATACCTCTTTAATCTCAGCTTTAGCATCTTCAGCATTCTCATTAAAGTAGTCATCTCCACAAATGATTGTCTTAACAATTTCACCACTATCCCCTAATCCTGCATTAATTCCATTACCAGGCCCTATTGGACCATCTTCAATTTGTGGTGATATATGCGCTTTCTCTTCTCCACCAATTTGACCAAAAAACTGATTTATATAATGTACTATACGTAAAGCCATTACTCCCCCCCTTTTTTTAATTCAGTACTCTCCGTACAAGTCTTATTAGACTTTCCGTAATAAAAACCATTTGCTAAATTTAAGCCTATCACTACAGTGCTTTGCAGATAACTAAGTTCTCTGCACCCCCGTCTAATTGACAGTTTACAATTGACAATTGACAATTAAATTCAAAATCATAAAACCACAAACACTAAACTCATCAATATTTACAAAGTATCCTACGACTAAATATTTTATCTTCCAATATTTTCTTTTAGCTGAGAAGACTCAATTTTAGTATTCTCTAGCAGTCAAGTTTCCAAAACCAAGCTCATTAGTAGCACCAATAATTGCTTGAATTTCAACTGTAATAGTACCATCTTCATTCAAGCTACCATCAAAGCCACCAGCAATAACATCAGCAAATTTTTGATGCCCAATTACTTTCTCCATACTAGGTAAAGTAACTGTTTGATTAGCATTTCCAGCAGTTACTACAGCATCCGCTTTAGGAGTAGCATCTGCTAACGATTGAGATAAACCATCTCTACCAGCATATTCATCAGTAGTTAATACTGTCTTAATACCTTTATCTTCTAATTTTGCACAATTCATAATCAAATCTGCATCAGGATTACCAAACCCTTCTTGAGATATAATCACTGCATCTAACCCAAGCTGCTCTGCCAATTTAACGACATAATTTGAAGATCTCTCTTTATCAGCTAATGTTACATTTTCATTAGTAATTATAACTCCCATAAAGTTATACTCTTCACCATGATGCTCATATAAATCCTTAATAATTGGATTATTCAAATGTACATAAGTAGTATTCTTATCACAAGCAGATACACAATTGCCACTTACAATTGCTCCATCCATTACTTCTGTTGGAGAAATCAAAGTTGGTAAGATCTGTTTAGCGTCAACTCCATATACATAAGTATCATGTAACAAACCTTGTGTCTGTAACATGTAAACATACCCTACTTTAAGTAAGTTAGGATATTCTGCAATAGCCTCGGGGAATGGCTTATGTTCAAATATTTCTACTTCATCAGGCTCTAATTCCTTAGCTGCTTCTCCAATATACTTTGCTGCTTTAAAACCTACCATTCTTGAAACTTCTTCATACTCAGACTGTGCTAAATCATTATCCACTTCACAAGTAACCACAATATTATTTAAGCTAGAAAAAGGAGTATAATCAGCACCAGGACCTGACATATCAATAATTCCTTCTTGAAAACCTACTATTTCACCTGTAGTTACAACTCCAACTCCCTTTAAAGCATGAGTTCTTCCTAAACCTACTATCTCTTCTCCTCCCAAAACTCCTGGGAAGATATCTCCTGGACCATCCACCTTAACTCTAGGCTCAATTACATCCTTAACTGGAATAATTCGAACACTATCTCCTGGCTTAGCTAGTTCAATATCTAAAGATTCAATTCTACTATCTTCAGATACCTCTTCAATTAACTTATCCTTATTAACAGTAAGTACTCCATCATTAACTTCAATTTTGTCTCCAAACTTAACATCATCAATTAATATTTTTCCTAATTCTAATTTCATTTCTCCCCCCCTTTTTATAACTTTAGTGCTCTCCCTACAAGTCTTCTTAGACTTTCCGTAATAAAAACCATTTGCTAAATTAAAACCTGTTATTACAATGGTTTTCACGAAAGGTCTTATTTTTTAAGACCCGTAGGAAATTCAAAATCATAAAACCACAAACACTTAAACCATCAATATTTACAAAGCATCCTACAACTAAATATTTTGCCTTCTAATATTTTCTTTTAACTGAGAATACTCGTTAAGTAACTTAATTAAATAGAATCAAGACCACTTTTAAGCAAAGTAAAATCTATAGTTTGATAATCAATTAATACAGACTTAGGATACTCTCTAAAAATATGGTTCTTTTTAAATTGCTCAACTTTTTTTATAGCAGACTCTATTATCTTTACCGCTTGATAGTCCAACATTTTTCTTTTAATATTATTTTGATCCTTCTTTAAAACAATAGACTTGTACGGACATTGTACTGGCTTTACACTTCCACTTAGTGGATGAGTTATTAGCTCATATCCTAAATGAATAAAATCCCTAGTCATAAACATGACTTCATCCAAAGTACTACAATACTCAACACTTAAATCTATACTTTTTTGGACTAACGGATTATTGGTTACTACTATATAGTCCATAGTATTCCCCCTTACACTCTATTAATACTCTTAATTTAAAGCATAGCCTCTCACGATCCTCCCCAAATTAAATCCTATTATTGCAACACTTGGCAGATATCTAAATCTTTCTGCACCCCATTTCAATTGATAATACAAGATGCACAATTAAAACCAATTAACACTTATAGGCTATAAAACAATTAGATTTTTTAATTTTCTAATGTTTTCTTTTAACTGAAAGTATTCTCTATATGAAATTCATACTTATATACAATAAGGACAGAGAAAGCCAATTTATTATATCAGCTCTCTCTGTCCCCAATAGATTAGTCCAAAGTTTGTCTTCTTAAGATCTTTTCGCCTGGGAGTTTGAAAAGCATATGCTTCTTTGCCCCTTCGGCACCCAACTATGAGTCTCTCCCTTAAGACTCCTCCAAAATGTCATTTGACACTCCCTGCCGATTCACTATCGTTGCTCAACGAAGATTCTTGATAGTTCGTTGACCACCTTCTAAACCAGCTTTACACTTGAAAGCCCCGGCTAAAAAGTCTAGCTTTCAATCTAATTTAGTAACAACGGTCGGTGTCAAGGCGACTTCTAACCTAGAAGACTTATTGATTGCTTCTAGTATACTTTTAAGTGCAATATCTTGAACATTTTACACGACAAAGGTTTAGTTGTCGCAACTCCATATATTCACTTGTACGAAAGTGGAGGATACAATTTCAAGGTTGTATCTTTACCACTTATTATTCTTATTATAACACAACTAACCTACAAAAATACAACGTAGGTTATGGAAAGAAATATTAATAAAGATGATGAATCCTATGCTAAAGCTGTAGCTCTTATTAGTGATAAAACAGAAGTTTTAGATAATATAGCACCTACCCAAAAGGGTAGATTTTTTATTTTAAGCAAAATCCTGCCTAAATCGTGACATTTGATCTAAAACATCCAAATTGATTCCTCTTAATTTATTCTAAAGTAAATATTAAAAATATAATCCATACAACCACCTCTACTTATTGTGTTTAAATATGGATTTTATTTAATTTATTGATTGACTTTGAAGATCTATATTAGAATTTATATCTGTACGCCACATCCCAATATCAGCAAAAGCATAGATAATAACTATAATAGGAACGAGAAAACTTATAAAAGTATAAGGGACAAACTCTAACCCAACACCTAAAATTCCTTGTAAATAAATAGCTACAACTCCCCAAGGCAAAGCAGCACAGCCTAATGTAGCAGCACTTTCTAATGTTCGAGATAAAACTGCTAAGTTCACATTCATCTTTTCAAAAGCTGGTTTAAAAGTTCTACCCGGGACTATTATAGAAACCATCATCTCACCAGAAGCAAGCAACATTAGATAAGAAGCAGCTAATACCGATAAAACTAGTCCTCGAGGAGTTTTTACATGTTCTAATAATTTATCTAAAATAGCCTTAAGCACACCTATTTTTTCTAAAATTCCTCCCATGGCTGTACTTGCTATAATCATAGCCACTGTAGACATCATCATTTCAATCCCACCATGAGTTAATAAATCATCAACTATTTCAACTCCTGTTTCTGAAACAAATCCTTCAGTTGAAACAACAAGTATAGAATTTAAATCTGCTCCCTGCGTTATCACAGCAAAAATAGCTCCCAAAAAGAAGCTTATCATTAATGTAATTAAAGCAGGAACTTTTAGATATGATAAAATTATAACAAAAACAGGAGGAACTAAAGTTAATAATGACAAATTAAAATTAGATTCTAAAGTTGTAAGTATCATTTCAATAGATTGCCAATCTGTTGTTCCAACAACTTCTACAGTTCCTAAAAGTGTGTATATTATTAAACAAATTATTGCTGCTGGAACTGTAACTAACAGCATAGAGCGAATATGATCAAACAATTTTGCTCCAGATATTGCTGAAGTTAGATTTGTAGAGTCAGATAAAGGAGATAATTTATCTCCAAACATAGCTCCAGATGTTATAGCTCCAGCAGCCATTCCTAATGGAACTCCTAATCCTTGTGCCACTCCAATTAACACAAGTCCCATAGTGGCAATTGTACCAAGTGAACTCCCAATAAAAACTGATGTTATACCACAAAGTAAAAAAGTAACAGGAAGATATATTTGAGGTGTCAGTAAATTTAAACCTAAATAAATTAAAGTTTGGACTGTTCCTCCTAGTATCCACACCCCTATAACCATTCCTATTGCTATTAAAATCAAACAAGCAATCATCCCATTTTGGATGCCCTCGATCATTCCACTTTGTATTTTCTCCCAGCTATAACCAAGATAAAGTGCAAAAAGTGCAGCAGTTATAGCTCCAAAAACAAGTGCTGATGGTAAAACTAATTCTGTTCTTATTGCTCCAATAATGACAAAAACAACCAAAAATAAACCAACAATAGCTTCTAAAAAAGATGGTTCTCTTTCACTTAAACTCTTTTTTTGATTCATTTTTTTCTCCTTTCATCTTCTTTGTTTATAGATAATTTCTGTACTAATTCATCTAAGAATTTTTCAAAAGAATCATCAACATTACTAATTAGATTTTCTTCTTCAACTATTTTTCTCTAATTTTTTATGTATAAACTCTAAATCTTTTTACGCATTCATTTGTTACCAGTCTGATCTAGGCCCTAATATTTTGTCCAAAATATTAGGGGGCGTAACAAATTTATACTTTAAATTGTCTTATTAACTCCTGTAACTCTTGAGCCATCTGTGCTAGCTCTTGTGATGAATTAGTAACTTCATCAGACATATTTTGTATATCATTACCAGCATTCTTAATTTCACTACTATTTTGGGCCAACCCATTAGTAGCATTTGCAGTCTGTTCTATTTGAACTGATGTTTCCTCTACTGAATTTTGAATTGCATCAAAAACTTGTCCTGTCTTTTCTACAATTTCCTGACCTTCTTTGGCTTTTTTATCTACTTTTTTAATCTTCTCAATTCCTTTTTTAGATTGGTTTTGGGTTCTAGTAACTAATTTAGTAATTTTATCTGTTGCCTCTCCAGTCTCTTCAGCTAACTGTCTTATCTCTTCTGCTACTACTGCAAAACCTTGACCATGTTCCCCTGCCCTTGCAGCTTCTATAGAGGCATTTAAAGCCAATAAATTAGTTTGTTCAGCTATACTTGTAATCATATCAACAATTTGTTCTATCTCCTCTGAGTTTTTATCTAAATTGTTAATTACTTTTACTGTTTTTTCAATTTCTTTATTTATTTCTCTAATACTATTTACAGTTTTATCGATATTTTCACTACCTATACTAGTCTGTGAATTAGCTTCTTGAGAAAAACTTGCTACCTGTTGGGCACTGGCTGAAATTTGTTGAATACTTACCGACATATTATCTATTAAATTATTGGTAGTCTCTATGGTTGCATTGCCTTCTTGGGCTGATGCTGATAACTCCTCGCTATAAGCTGACATATCTTCAGTTTTATCTGAAATGTTGGTTATTATTTTCTGCATAGATGAATTTATTTTATTAAAGGCTCGCTCTAATCTACCTATCTCATCTTTTCTTTCTAGCCACTCTTCTCTTACATTAGTAAAATCACCTTCTGCCATAGTTTCACAGTCTTTTACTATTAGTTTTAAAATATTACTGATATAATTACCAATCTTAAATCCAATAAATAATAAAACTAATAAAGCAATTACAAGCATAATAATTAAAGTGTTTCTAACATTAGTTATTGGTTGGTTTATGAAATCGTGTGGTACTCTAGTTACTAATTTCCAACCATTAGTTCCAGGAATTTCATGGTAGTAAGCATGGGTTCTTGCTCCATCTAATATATACTCTTCTCTTCCGTTTTCAGTAGCTAATATATCTTCTGCTATCTCTTTAGTTTCTTCTAGTTTTGTAATATTTGTTTCTAGTATTAAAGATTCATCAGGATGGGTTACTATTTCTCCTTCATTGTTTATTACATAAGAAAAAGAGTCTTCATGGTCTATTCCTAAACCAGCAATAAATTCAGTAAAGTTTTCTAAATTAATAGTTCCTCCCATAACCCCTATAGGCTCTTGATTACTCCAAATAGGAGCTGCAACCACTGTAATTAAATTACCTGTTGCTCTAGAGATAAAAGGGTCTGCTATAGCACTCTCTCCATCCATAGCCTTTAGATAATAATCTAAATCACTTACATCACCTGTTGATCCATCGGTTGCTTGAAAAAAACCATTGTTATCTGCAATGAATAAGATCTCATAAATATCTGAATATTGCTCATTTCTATTCTTTAAAAAATTTTCTGCCTGATTCCACTCTAAACTTTTAATCATTGGAGTAATAGCATAATCCTCTAGCTGAAATATTCTTTCTTGAAACCAATCGCCAATAAATTCAACATTCTCTTCAGTATTTTCCATAACAGTGTCATCAACTAGATTAAATATTCTGGTAGTGATAATAGAATTTGAAATGAATATAATTGCTGAAAATAAAATTATACTCACCCCAACTATAATGACCATAATTTTGTTTCCAATACTTCCTCTAATTTTTTCTTTTATAAGCATTTTAACACCTCACATTTAAGTTTTTAAGAATATTATTGGATAAATAAGTGAATAAAAATTATAAATAGAATTATAATAACAAATTCATTATTTGTTCCCTCCATTTGTATTAATACAATACTAACTAGTCAGGTATAACCTCCCTCTTTAATTAACTGCTTGTGAAGGTAGTTATAAGGTTATTAGTAACTATTATAAGATAGGAGAGTTAACAAATTAAATATATTAAATCTTTACAATCTTAAAAAGCTCGATATATTAATTATTTATTCATTATTAGTCAATAATCCTTTTATTTTTTGACAATCAAAAAATAAAGATGATTTATATAAAAAGAACCTCTTAAAAGACTTCTTAGTGAAAAATTGCTATAATAGTTAGCAAAAATGAGTAGTAAATCTTTTGATAATAGAGTAAATACTATTTTGATTATTTAATATAATGTTCATGCGACTGATTCTCATTTTTGGTTGTTTTCCTGGAATATAGAAATTAGTTTCTTTTATTTTAAAATCTTTTTATAAAAAACGGTGCAACACTAGTGAATATCTTAATAATTAAAATTAAAGTCTAAACCAAATAAAAACTCTTCTTCCTCATCATAAGCAGTATACAATTTAAAATCAAGTGGCTTTAAACCTAATAAATTTAAGTTGAATTCAACTCCTATACCTGATACCAATAATTCATTATTCCCTTCATAATCAAAGAATAAATAAGGCTTAACTTCTCTTAATTGTAAAAAATGTATTACATCAACAGTATTGACCAACCTATAATTATAACCAAACTCTAGTGAATATTGATTTTTTACATACTTGTCAGGTTTTAAACCACGATAAATAATTGGAGATTCTATGCTTAAGGTATCATTATAAACTAATTTAGAAGTTATAGTCCAACGTCGACTTGGATTGAAAGTCCCCTTTAAACTATGTAAAACTTTAAAAGACTCAATACTAGGTTCAATTAATAAATTACTCTCTCCTTGCAAAACAAATTCATCTGAAGAAAGATTAAATTTATTATCTAAATAATTAAAATCTTCATCCCTAAATGAAGCCCTACCTAACCCCCAAGTATAATTATCTGCATAATACTTGATACCTAATTTCCAATCAGTATTATCTAGTTCATCTTGTCCTCTAATAGTAGACTTTAAGTCGGTATTTTGACTTAATTTTTTCCACCTTAAGTCTAACTCTACACTCTCATTAATATTTTCTTGCACTAGAAATCTAGTATCCAAATGTTTTTGATTAAGTTCAAATCCAAATTGTGACTTATGATATTCACTTCTGAATAAATCCTGCTTAAAAGAAGACTGATCTCTACCATAATAAAATAAAGGTCTAAATCGCTGTTTATCAATCAATAGCCTATCATATTCAAGATCATTTAAAAGAAGCGAAAGATCTCGCTTATCTCTAGTCTTAGATTCTTGTAAAGAAATATTTTTCTTGCTTAAGCTCTTTTTAATATTTGAAATTTCTTCTTTAGTTGTTAAATAACCAATTTCAATTAATCTATCAGCTTTATCAAAATCAGTGAATGTATAACCACTTACATCTACTTCAATCAAAACATCTGCATAATCTTCAAGTATATTATCGGTATTTTCTTGCTGTACTAAATCCATAAACCTATTTATAGCTTTACTTGGAGAATCATAAACTAGATCATGACCTTTTTCAAATGAGATAGTACCAATTACAAAATCTGATCCCAAGGCTTTTGCCGCCTTAACAGGAGTTATCTCTACAATACCTGGATCAATAAGAAATCTATTGCCAAACTGATATGGAGGAAAATAATAAGGAATAGCATAAGAACTTTGAATTACCTCTGAAATGTTACCTGAAGTATGGATAAACTTTGTACCACTAGTTAAATCATAACTTAATAAAGCAGTAGGAATTACAGTTTTTTCTAACCTTCTATCAAAAGCTATCTCCTCTAAAAATTGATTAACCTTATAAGTAGTTAATAAAGATTCTCGAGTACCCAAATTTAAATCAAACATATTCTCAAAAGGAATTTCTGTAACTAACTCTTCAATTTGAGCAATAGAAAGCCCACTACCATACATCGTCCCCACAATCGATCCCATACTTGTACCTACAATTAAATCTATAGGAATACCTTTTTCTTCTAAAGCTTTAATTACCCCGATATTATAAAAAGCTTTAGCTCCACCCCCACTTAAAGCTAAACCTACACTAAAATCATCTTTTAAGCGAGGGTTATACTCTATAATATAATTTTCCCCTCCTTCTTTAACTAAAATTTCATTATCATTTAAATCATTTGCAAGTGCAGATATTTGAATTTTAAATAAAACAACTAATAATATTATTAAAACTATCTTTATTTTTGAACTAATTGCAATTCAACTCCCTTAATAAGTTCATCTCATCTCTAAATTTCTCTTTAAATTTTTAAAATCATCTTTTTTGTTATCCCTACGATAGTGCTTTGGCTTGTCCTTACACAGGCATCACCTACAAATAATCCTTTAACTGCATATTTTTGTCTTCAACAAGATAAGTTATCCCAAATCCACCTTGCCAAGTGTCTTTACAATTCTATATTTATATCCTATTAAAGTACCTGCTTTTAAATTCTTTGTTTGCCCTATTGATCTTTATTATAATTTACTGCAGATAAAAATGATGACAAGTCTATTAACTTATTTACCTTATAATTTCTTTTACTATTTATCTCTTTATAATTAAGAAATCTTATATATTCTTTGGTTGATACTTCATACTTTCCAGCGAGAAAACTATCCAATTTGACTTTATGTTCAAACTTCTTTTCCCCCATTAGGAAACTTCCACCTTCCACTTTAATCAATTCATTACCTGCAAAGATAAATAATCACTCCTGAATTTTTCACTTATAATTATCTATTATCTCTAAAATTTTATTAAATTTACTAAGGTAAATACCATAGCCAAAAGCAAAAACCAAAGATAAAAATCCACTATAATAATCTATAACTATTGCAAAAGCTATTATAAAAATAAACATAATTATAGTTCCGACTAAAAAAGAACTTCTAGACATAACAATTCTTTTGTTAGTTATACTCGAAGACATACATATATCCCAAATCTTTTTAGCTAAATCATAAAGAAAAAACTTCAAGATAATTGCTATAATAATTAAACCCCAAAGGAAAAACCCAATCATACCAAAAGCAGATCCAATTATACTAAAAATAACTCCTACAACATAAATTACAAAGATAGTTTTTAAAAAGCTAGGAAACTTTGAAGGAAAAGATTTAACTAATTTTATAAATATATTTAACATAAGTCTAACAACTTGGACAAAATTAATTAATCTTATAACTAACCTCTCTAAAATGGTTTTTTTAGATTCAGTTTCTTTCTTATTTTTGAAATTTGAAGAAATATTTTTAAATAATCCTATAACTGTATTTAATATGATTTTTAAAAAATTAACTACTTTTCTTCCATGACTTTTATTTGTTTTCTTTAAAGTTGCAGATAACATTGATTCTATTTCTTTATTTGTATATCCTTTATCTCTTCCTATCTCATATATTTCTTTCTCTTCTTGTTTTTTTAAAATTCCAGCAGTCAACTTAGATTTTATTATATTAGCTATGAATTTATCTTTTTTATTTTTATCTTTTTTATTTTTATCTTTTTTATTTTTATCTTTTTTATTTTTATCTTTTTTATTTT
>NZ_JALKBX010000068.1 GCF_023227745.1 Natroniella acetigena
AGCAAAGAAGATGTCAAAGAAATTGCTGAATTAAAGATGGAGGACTTAAATGCAGCTAGTTTGGAATCGGCAATGAGCATGATTGAAGGAACTGCAAGAAGTATGGGGATTAAAGTTAAGTAATAAACAAAATATATTTTAATAAGTGGGAGGAATCTTCCGTTAATACCACAAAGGAGGTTTATAAATGTCTAACAGATATGATGAACTATTAGATAAAATTGATCGTGACCAAGAATATGAAATCAAAGAAGCTCTAAAGCTAGCCAAAGAGACTGCTACAGCGAATTTCAATGAAACAATTGAATTAGCTGTTAACTTAGGGATTGATCCTAAAAAGAATGATCAACAACTTAGGGGTGCAGTCGTCTTACCACAAGGGACTGGACAAGATGTTACAGTAGTCGTTTTTGCACAAGGGGAAAAGGTTAAAGAAGCTGAGGAAGCTGGAGCTGATTTTGTTGGTAGTGATGAATTGGTTGAAAAGATAGAAGATGGTTGGTTAGATTTTGATGTAGCAATAGCAACTCCAGATATGATGAGTGTAGTTGGTAAATTAGGGCCAATTTTAGGGCCACAAGGATTAATGCCTAATCCAAAGGTTGGCACTGTTACATTTGATGTAGAGAAAGCTGTAAAAGATGTTAAAGCAGGAAAAATAGAATATAGGGCCGATGATGGTGGTAACATTCATTTACCAATTGGTAAAGATAATTTTACTGTTGAGCAATTATTTGAGAATTTTGAAACAGTAATGAATGTTATGATTAAATCTAGACCTGCTGGAGCTAAAGGGAAGTATTTACTGAATATTGCTGTTTCTCCTACAATGGGAGCAGGAATTAAAATAGATTCTCAAGAAGTTATTAAATTATTTAGTTAAATTTATTGACTGTTATTAATTAATATGTTATAATTCGATTTGTGGATTAAAAATGAATATAAATTGAGGCCGTAGACAGTAGGTACTTATTAATTTAAGTTTAAATTTTAGAGCCTACCGAGGCTGGAGCAAAATATAGATCGGATCTGTTTATCTATATTATTAGGCAATGAATTGTGGGTCTCCAGCTATGCTAGGGAGGCTCTTTTTTAGTTGTATTTGATGAGTTTTAGTTGTATTTGATGAGGAGGTGTAGTCAAAGAAGATGGGCCAGCGAAAAGCGAAAGAGTTAGTTGTTGAAGAGCTTACTAAGAAATTTAAAGACTCTAAATCAACTGTGTTGACAGACTATCGCGGTTTAGATGTTGCAGAAGTTACAGAATTACGTGATAAATTAAGAGAAGCTGGTGTTGAGTATAAAGTTGTTAAAAATACATTAGCTTTTCTAGCTGCTAAAGAATTAGGTTATGAAGAGATTAAAGAATCTTTAACTGGGCCAACAGCGATTGCTTTTTCTACTGAAGATCCAGTTGCACCAGCCAAGGTATTATCTGAATTTGCAGATGAGCATGAGGATTTGGAAATTAAGTCTGGGATTGTTGAAGGGGATATTATTGATGTTGATGGAGTGGTAGCATTAGCTGATATTCCACCACGGGAAGTTTTATTAGGACAGATTGCTCGTGGTATGAAGGCACCGATTAATGGATTGGTGCATTGTTTGAATCATCCATTAAAGGAATTAGTACAGGTACTTAATCAAATTAAAAAAGAACAAGAATAATAAAATTCAAGGAGGATATTAACAATGAATAAAGAAGAAATTTTAGAAGCAATTGAAAATATGACAGTTTTGGAATTAGCGGAATTGGTTGAAGAATTAGAGGAGAAATTTGATGTTAGTGCAGCTGCTCCTGTAGCAATGGCTGCTCCTGGAGCAGGTGGAGCTGCTGGTGGGGCTGAAGAGCAGACAGAATTTGATGTTGTCTTAACTTCTGCTGGAAGTAGCAAGATTAAAGTAATTAAAGCTGTTAGAGAAGTTACAGATTTAGGATTAAAAGATGCGAAAGCATTAGTTGATGACGCTCCAAACGCAGTTAAAGAAGGATTGGAAGAGGAAGCAGCAGAGGAAATTAAAGAACAATTAGAAGAAGCTGGAGCTGAAGTAGAGCTTAAGTAATCTTTCTTTAATTTTTACACCTGAATAAGTAGTCAAAAAAGCACTCTGTTTAATTAAACAGAGTGCTTTTTTACCTTATTCAAATCTTTCTTTATTTCTTGACAATGATTTTACTTTGTGTTACCATTATTTATTGTTACAAGTATATTATTAGGTAACTAAATAAATTTACATGATTTTAATTATATGTATAGTTTATATAAAAAAGTAAATACTAAATAATGTTTTATAGAATGATTTGAAAATGATGGTAAAATAAGGCTGATAAAATCCTTGGGGGTGACTATTCATTTATGGCCAGTCCAGAAAATTCTTTAAGAAGAGAGAGGCGTAGTTTTGCTAAGGTTGAAAATGAAATGGAGATTCCATATTTATTAAAGACACAAGTTGATTCGTATAATTGGTTTTTAGAAGATGGTTTATTAGAAATGTTTCATGAGATTTCCCCTATTCAAGATTTTTCTGAAAATTTAGTGTTGGAGTTTATTGATTATTATTTAGATGAGCCTAAGTATGATAAGGATGAAAGTAGAAATCGTGATGTAACTTATTCGGCACCATTAAATGTTAAAGTCAGGTTGATCAATCAGGAAACTGGTGAAATCAAGGAACAAGATGTTTTCATGGCTGATTTTCCAGTATTGACTGAGGAAGGTACATTTATTGTTAATGGTGCAGAGCGGGTAATTGTTAATCAGTTAATTCGTTCTTCTGGAGTCTATTTTGATCAGGAAGTTACTAAAGATGGGCGAACCTTGTATAATGGAAGTATAATTCCAAATCGTGGAGCTTGGATTGAATTTGAGTATGATAAGAAGGATATTATTGCAGTTAGGATTGATCGTAATCGAAAGATACCATCAACTGTTTTGTTCAGAGCTTTAGGATATGGAACTGATGCTGAGTTACTTGATTTATTTGGTGAACACGAAATAATACATAATACAATTGAACGTGATAATACTGAAACGCATGAAGAAGCATTAATTGAATTATATAAAAAGATTCGTCCTGGAGAGCCTCCTACAGTAGAGAGTGCTCAAAACTTAATAGAATCATTATTTTTTGATTCTAAACGATATGATTTAGCTAAGGTTGGTCGGTATAAGATAAATAAAAAGTTAGAGTTGGAGATTGATCCGAACCAAAGAACATTGGCTAAAGAAGATATTGTGGCAACAGTTAAGTATATACTCAAGTTGATAGATGAAGATGATTCTGCTTGGATAGATGATATTGATCACTTAGGTAATAGACGACTTAAAACGGTAGGAGAACTATTACAGAATCAATTCAGAATTGGTCTAGCAAGAATGGAACGTGTTGTCAGAGAGAGGATGACTATTCAAGATATCGATGTAATTACACCACAAAATTTAATCAATACTCGACCAGTAGCAGCAGCAATCAAAGAATTTTTTGGTAGTAGTCAGTTGTCTCAATTTATGGATCAAACTAATCCATTGTCAGAGTTGACCCATAAAAGAAGAATGAGTGCTTTAGGACCAGGTGGTTTAAGTCGTGAGCGTGCTGGGTTTGATGTTAGAGATGTACATCATACTCACTATGGTAGAATTTGTCCGATTGAGACACCTGAAGGGCCAAATATTGGATTGATTGGGTCGATGTGTATTTATGGGAAGACCAATGAGTTTGGATTTATCCAAACGCCTTATCGAAAAGTAGAAGATGGGGTTGTTAAAGATGAAATTGATTATTTAACGGCTGATGAAGAGGATAAATATGTAGTTACTCAGGCAAATGAGCCTCTTGATGAGAATAATAAATTGGTTAATGAGAAAGTTTTTGTTCGGTACAAAGAAGAGACTTTACAAGTTTCTCCACAGAAAGTGGATTATATGGATGTATCTCCTAAACAGATTATAAGTGTTTCTGCAGCCTTAGTTCCATTTTTAGAGAATGATGATGCTAACCGAGCATTAATGGGAGCTAATATGCAGCGACAAGCTGTTCCGCTCTTAAAGACTGATGCCCCACGAGTAGGAACAGGAATTGAATATGAAGCAGCTAAGGATTCCGGTGCTGTAATAGTAGCTAAAAACCCTGGTGAAGTTATGAAGGTGTCGGCAGAAAAAATCTTAATTAAAACTGATCAAGGAACAGTTGATAAGTATAAATTGACTAAATTTGCCCGTTCTAACCAGGGAAGCTGTATGAATCAGCAACCTATTGTTAGAAAAGGTGATCGAGTCGAAGCAGGAGTAATTATTGCTGATGGTCCGTCAACTGATAAAGGTGAATTAGCATTAGGTAAAAACTGTGTTGTTGCTTTTATGCCTTGGGAAGGTTACAATTATGAAGATGCTATTTTAATTAGTGAAAAAATGGTTAAAGAAGATGCCTTAACTTCAATTCATATTGAAGAATATGAAGCTGAAGCTCGTGATACTAAGTTAGGTCCTGAAGAGATTACACGTGGCATACCGAATGTTGGAGATGATGCTTTGAAAGATTTGGATGAGCGTGGAATTATTAGGGTTGGAGCAGAAGTGGAGCCAGAAGATATCTTAGTTGGGAAGGTAACACCTAAAGGTGAAACAGAATTATCTGCTGAAGAGAGGTTATTACGAGCAATCTTTGGGGAAAAAGCTAGAGAGGTTAGAGATACTTCCTTAAAGGTACCACATGGTGAAGAGGGTATCGTTGTTGATGTTAAGGTCTTTGACCGAGAAGATGGAGATGAATTAAAAGCAGGAGTTAATAAGTTAGTGCGAGTATATGTAGCTAAAAAGCTTAAAATTACTGTTGGTGATAAATTAGCTGGACGCCATGGGAATAAAGGGGTTATTTCTAGAATCTTACCTGAGGAAGATATGCCTTATTTACCAAATGGTGAGCCAGTAGAAATTGTTTTAAATCCACTAGGAGTACCATCACGAATGAATATTGGTCAGGTTTTAGAAACTCATTTAGGTATGGCTGCTAAAGCTTTAGGTATTCATGTTTCAACCCCTGTCTTTAATGGAGCAACTGAAGAAGAGGTAGAAGGTATCTTAGAAGAAGCAGGGTTAGATCGTGATGGAAAAGTAGAGTTATGTGATGGTCGAACTGGAGAAAAATTTGAAAACCGAGTAACTGTTGGTGTAATGTATATTTTGAAGTTACACCACTTAGCTCATGATAAGATGCATGGTCGTTCAACCGGGCCATATTCTCTAGTAACCCAACAACCACTAGGAGGTAAAGCACAATTTGGTGGTCAGCGTTTTGGAGAAATGGAAGTTTGGGCTCTAGAAGCTTATGGAGCAGCACATACACTACAAGAGATGTTAACAGTCAAGTCAGATGATGTTGTAGGTCGTGTGCAAGCCTATGAATCTATTGTGAAAGGTGAGAATGTACCTGAACCTGGTATTCCAGAGTCATTTAAAGTATTAATTAAAGAGATGCAAAGTATTGGATTGAATGCTAAGGTTTATTCTGCTGAAGAAGAAGAGTTGTCCATTGAAGAAAAAGATATTAATGAAACGACTAAAAAATTAGGGTTAGACTTAATTGATACTGAAGATGATCAGGAAGATGAGGACTGATTGAGAAGAAGTTATTAGTTTAAGCTTAAAAATTAAACTAAAGAAGGGGGAGTGTGCCCTTGTTTAATGTCAACAACTTTGATTCGATGAAAATAGGTTTAGCTTCACCGAAAAAAATTCGCTCTTGGTCTAGTGGTGAAGTAAAGAAACCAGAGACGATTAATTATCGAACTTTGAAACCAGAGAAAGAAGGACTTTTTTGTGAGAAGATCTTTGGCCCTACCAAGGATTGGGAGTGCCATTGTGGAAAGTATAAGCGAGTTCGTTATAAAGGGGTTGTTTGTGACCGTTGTGGTGTTGAAGTTACACGTTCTAAAGTGAGAAGAGAGAGAATGGGACACATTGAATTAGCAGCACCTGTTTCTCACATTTGGTTTTTTAAAGGAATTCCTAGTCGTTTAGGTTTGGTTATGGATATGTCACCACGTTCTTTAGAAAAAGTATTATATTTTGTTTCTTATATTGTAATTGAATCTGGTGATACACCATTGAGTGACAAACAATTATTAACAGAAAATGAATATCGAGAAGCTAAGATGAAATATGGTAAAGAATTTAAGGCCGGTATGGGTGCTGGTGCTATTAAAGAAATTTTGAGAAATATGGATTTAAATGAAGAGGTTAATGAATTAACTAAGGAAGCTAAAGAAGTTTCTGGACAGAGACGTAAGCGGATAGTACGGAGGTTAAAGGTGTTAGAAGGATTAAGAACATCTGCTAATAGTCCTGAATGGATGATTTTAGATGTTATTCCTGTTATTCCTCCAGAATTAAGACCTATGGTTCAACTTGATGGAGGAAGATTTGCAACTTCAGATTTAAATGACCTTTATCGTAGAGTTATCAATCGTAATAACCGCTTGAAAAGGTTGTTAGATCTTGGTGCGCCAGATATTATTATTCGTAATGAAAAGAGAATGTTGCAAGAAGCAGTAGATGCTTTGATTGATAATGGTCGTCGTGGGAGACCAGTTACTGGAGCAGGAAATAGACCATTAAAGTCCTTAAGTGATATGTTGAAAGGAAAGCAAGGGCGTTTCCGTCAAAACTTATTAGGGAAACGTGTTGATTATTCTGGACGTTCCGTAATTGTTGTTGGTCCGGATTTAAGAATGGATCAATGTGGTTTACCAAAGAAGATGGCCTTAGAGTTATTTAAGCCTTTTGTGATGAAGCGATTGGTCGATAAAGAATTGGCCCATAATATCAAAAGTGCTAAAGGTATGGTTGAAAAATTAGATGAAGAAGTTTGGGATATATTAGAAGAAGTAATTAAGGAACATCCTGTATTATTAAATCGTGCTCCTACACTTCATAGGTTAGGAATACAGGCTTTTGAGCCTGTTCTAGTAGAAGGGAAAGCAATTAAAATTCATCCTTTAGTCTGTCCAGCTTATAATGCTGATTTTGATGGTGATCAAATGGCAGTCCATGTTCCATTATCAGTTGAAGCTCAAGCTGAATGTAGACTAATGATGTTATCTACTTATAATTTATTATCTCCAGCTGATGGAGAAGCAATTGCTGTCCCATCTCAGGATATGGTGTTAGGTGCTTATTATTTGACAATTATCAAGGAAGGGGCCAAAGGAGAAGGTAAATTCTTCGGTACATCAGCTGATGTAATCAAAGCTTATGAAAATGACAAGGTTGAACTACAGACTGAAATTAAGTATAGATTAGATAATGGAGAATGGATAGAAACGAGTGTGGGTCGGGTAATCTTTAATGATGTATTACCAGAACAACTTCCATTTTATAATAAGGTCTTTGATAAAGGTGAGTTAGGAGATTTGATTACTGAAAGCTATAAAAAACTAGGTTCAAATTATACTGCTGATATTTTAGATGCCGTTAAAAACTTAACCTTTGAGTATGCAACAAAATCTGGAATTACAATCGGTGTAACTGATGTTGATATTCCGGATAAGAAATATGATATTTTAGATGAATCTGAAAAAAAAGTTAGTAAAGTTGAACGACAGTATCGTCGTGGTTTGATTACTGAAAAAGAAAGATATCAACGGGTAATTAGTATTTGGGGTAAAGCTAAAGATAGAGTTACTGAGGCTTTGATTGATAATTTAGGTGAATTCAACCCAATTCATATGATGGCTACTTCAGGTGCCCGTGGTAATAAGTCACAAATCACTCAGCTAGGTGGAATGCGTGGGTTGATGGCTGATCCTTCTGGTCGAATTATCGATATGCCGATTAAAACTTCTTTTAGAGAGGGATTAACAGTTTTAGAGTACTTTATTTCTACTCATGGAGCACGAAAAGGATTGGCCGATACTGCATTAAGAACGGCAGATTCTGGTTATTTGACCAGGAGACTGGTTGATGTTTCTCAAGATGTAATTGTTAGGGAAAGAGATTGTGGTACTGAGGAAGGTTTACTACTCGAAGCAATTAGAGAAGATGGAGAGGTTATTGAACCATTAAGTGAAAGAGTGTTAGGTAGAATTGCTTCTGCTGATATTATTGATCCTGAGACAGAGCAAGTTATAGTCTCAGAAGGTGAAATGATTAATGAAGAAGAAATTGATGAGATTGAAAAAGCGGGAATTGAAGCAGTAGAAATCAAGACGGTTCTAACTTGTAGAACTAAACATGGAGTTTGCCAAGAGTGTTACGGACGTAACCTCGCTGATCGTAAGTTGGTTAATGTAGGAGAAGCAGTTGGAATTATGGCTGCTCAATCTATTGGAGAGCCTGGAACTCAGTTGACAATGAGAACGTTCCATACTGGTGGTGTTGCTGGGGATGATATTACACAGGGTCTACCAAGAGTTGAGGAGTTGTTTGAGGCTCGTAGCCCAAAAGGACAGGCAGTAGTAACAGAATTAGATGGTCAAGTGAATTTAGTTGAAAAAAGCAACTCTTATAAAGCAGTGATTAAGACTGAAGAGGGTAGGCAAAAAACTTACCAATTACCATATGGATCTGAAATTAGGGTTAAAGATAAAGAATATGTTACAGCAGGAGATAAATTAACCAAAGGTCCATTAGATCCAGAAGATATCTTAACAATTAGAGGTAGACGAGATGTACAAAAGTATTTATTAAGGGAAGTTCAAAGTGTTTATCGTTCACAAGGGGTTGAAATTAATGATAAACATATAGAAGTTATTATCAGGCAGATGCTAAGTAAGGTTAAAGTTAAAGAATCTGGTGATACTGAGTTATTACCTGGTAATTTAATAGATGTCTTTGAGTTTGAAAAGACTAATGAAGAAGCAATAGCTAAAGGGAAAGAACCTGCTACTGCTAAACCGGAACTGTTAGGAATTACAAAAGTTTCTTTATCAACCGATAGTTTTTTATCTGCTGCTTCCTTCCAGGAAACAACTAGAGTTTTAACCGAGGCTTCATTAGAAGGAAAGAGTGATGATTTGTTAGGTTTGAAGGAAAATGTAATTATTGGACAATTAATTCCAGCAGGAACCGGTATGAAGCAATATCATGAAATTGATGCCGAGGTCGTAGAAGAGTAAAAAAACAAGAAAAAGGTTGACAGTTAGCAGACAAAGTGTTAAAATACGTAAGTGTGTTGTTAACAAGCAATTAAAAGATGAATCATGATTTAATAAATTATTTGATTTGAGATCTAACAAAACTCAATAGGATAGTTAGTTGGTTTTATAAAAAAATGGAAGGAGGTGTTTTGTGAATGCCAACAATAAATCAACTTATTCGTAAAGGAAGAAATAAGGTTAAAAAGAAAGAAGGGGCTAGAGCTTTAGAAGGAGCACCTCAAAAGAGAGGAGTTTGTACTAGAGTATATACTGCAACTCCTAAAAAACCTAACTCTGCATTAAGAAAAGTAGCACGTGTTAGACTAACTAATGGAAAAGAAGTTACAGCTTATATTCCTGGAATTGGTCATAATTTACAAGAACACTCTGTTGTTTTAGTAAGAGGTGGTCGTGTTAAAGATTTGCCGGGTGTTAGATATACGATAGTACGTGGAGCATTGGATACTGCAGGAGTTGAAGATAGGCGTAAGGGTCGTTCTAAATACGGTGTTAAAAAGCCTTAATTAAATTAGAATTTAATAATTGCTGAGAAAAAGGGGGGAATAATAAGATGTCAAGAAAGAATAGAGCTCAACGGAGAGAAGTTGATCCTGATCCAGTATATAATAGTAAACTGGTAAGTCGATTTATTAATAAGATTATGCTCAATGGCAAAAAAAGCTTAGCTGAAAATATTTTCTATGATGCTATGGAATTAATCACAGAAAAAACAGGTGAAGATGCTAAAGAGGTTTTAAAAGAAGCTTTAAATAATGTGATGCCTGTTTTAGAAATTAGAACTCGCCGTGTTGGTGGAGCAAATTATCAAGTTCCTATAGAAGTTGATAATAATCGGCGCTTGACCTTAGGGATGCGTTGGATTATTGATGCAGCAAGAGATAGAAATGAGAGGGAAATGGTTGAAAGATTTACTAATGAAATCATTGATGCTTATAATGAAGAGGGTGGAGCAGTAAGAAAGAAAGAAGAAGTACATCGAATGGCTGAAGCAAATAAAGCTTTTGCACATTACAGATGGTAATTAAAGAATAAAAAGGAAGGTGTTGGATAGTGCCTAGACAGTTTTCATTAAAAAAGACTAGGAATATTGGAATCATGGCACATATAGATGCTGGGAAGACGACAGCTACTGAAAGAATTTTATTCTATACAGGTCGTGTGCACAAGATTGGAGAGACACATGATGGTGCTTCTCAGATGGATTGGATGGAACAAGAAAAAGAACGTGGAATAACAATTACTTCCGCTGCAACAACTTGCCAATGGGAAGATCATAGAATTAACATTATAGACACGCCTGGACACGTGGACTTCACTGTTGAGGTAGAAAGATCTTTAAGAGTATTAGATGGAGCAATTGGTGTCTTTTGTTCAGTAGGGGGGGTTGAACCACAATCTGAAACAGTTTGGCGTCAAGCTGATAAATATAATGTACCAAGGATTGCTTTTATCAATAAGATGGATCGGACTGGAGCAGATTTTTATAATGTACTAAATATGATGGAAGAGAGAATTGCTGCTAATCCTGTTGCTCTTCAGCTTCCGATAGGGAAAGAAGAGAATTATCTAGGATCTGTTGATTTAGTAGAGATGAAAGCAATTGTTTATGAAGATGAACTTGGGGTTGATTATGTTAAAAAAGAAATCCCTGATGATTTACAAGAAAAAGCTGAAGAGTATCGTGAATTATTAATTGAAAAGTTAGCAGATTTAGATGAAGAGATTATGATGAAGTATTTAGAAGGTGAAGAAATTACAGTTACAGAGGTTAAGGCAGCTATCCGAAAAGGAACTATTGCTAATGAATTTACTCCGGTCTTTTGTGGTACTGCTTTAAAGAATAAAGGGATTCAGCCTTTATTGGATGCAATTATTGATTATTTGCCAGCGCCAATCGACATACCACCTGTTATAGGATTAGATCCTGAAACAGAGGAAGAAATTACTCGGGAAGCTGATGATGATGCTCCATTTTCTGCTTTAGCATTTAAGATTATGACTGACCCTTATGTAGGTAAATTAGCTTTCTTTAGAGTTTATTCTGGAATTTTAGAAGCTGGTTCTTATGTTTATAATTCAACTAAAGACGAAAAAGAACGTGTCGGTAGAATTTTACAGATGCATGCTAATAAGCGAGAAGAAAGAGAAGAGGTTTTTGCTGGGGATTTAGCTGCAGCAGTAGGACTTAAGAATACCTCAACAGGAGATACATTATGTACAGCAGATGAGCCAGTTGTTTTAGAATCTATGGAATTTCCTGAGACAGTTATCGATGTAGCTATTGAACCTAAAACGCAAAAAGATAGTGATAAATTAGGGGAGGCTTTACAGAAATTAGCTGAAGAAGATCCAACATTTAATGTTAGAACTGATGAAGAAACTGGTCAAACGATTATTTCAGGTATGGGTGAATTACACTTGGAGGTAATTATTGATCGCCTAACAAGAGAATTTAATGTTGAAGCTAATATTGGAGAACCTCAGGTTGCTTATCGAGAGACTATTACTAAGAAAGCTGAAATTGAAGGTAAATTCATTCGCCAATCTGGTGGTCGTGGACAATATGGTCATGTAATTATGGAGATTGAACCATTAGAAGCTGGAGAAGGATTTGAATTTGAAGATAATATTGTTGGTGGAGTTGTTCCAAGAGACTATATTAGTTCTGTTGAAGATGGTGTTAGAGAAGCATTAGAAAATGGTGTTATAGCTAATTACCCAGTAGTCGATGTAAAGGTTGCTTTAAATGATGGTTCATACCACGAAGTCGACTCTTCTGAAATGGCCTTTAAAATTGCTGGTTCGATGGCAATTAGAGAAGGTGCACACAGAGCAAATCCTGTACTACTAGAGCCAGTTATGGCAGTAGAGGTTACAACTCCTGAGGAATACATGGGAGATGTAATTGGAGATCTTAATTCTCGACGAGGGCAGGTTGAAGGTATGGAACAACGAGGTAATGCACGAATAATTAGGGCCAATGTTCCATTATCTGAAATGTTTGGATATGCAACTGATCTGCGTTCTAATACACAAGGTCGTGCTCAGTATGTAATGCAAATGGATCATTATGATGAAGTTCCTAAAAATATTGCTAAAGAAATCATGGAATAAGCTTAATAACATTTTAAATTAAGGGGGAGAATAAGATGGCAAAAGAAAAGTTTGAAAGAACGAAACCTCATGTTAACATTGGTACAATCGGTCA
>NZ_JALKBX010000069.1 GCF_023227745.1 Natroniella acetigena
TAGATTGTCTTCACAATACTAGGCGATACTTTTCATATCGCAACAGATCACACCATAATTGTAATAAAATTTCACTTCAAAGCTAATTGACAATTAAACCCTTAAAATCAACAACTAACCATTATACCATTATATCATATGGGATTTTCACCCGCAACAAGAACAGTTCAGACTAATCTTCACTAATTACTATCTTTTCAATTACATCTCCTGCTTCAATCTCGTCAATTACTTCTAATCCTTCTACTACCTTCCCAAAACAGGTATGCTTACCATCTAAATGGGCCGTTCTCTCCCGACCGTGGCAGATGAAAAATTGTGATCCACCTGTATTCTTTCCAGCATGGGCCATCGATAATACCCCTCGTTCATGATATTGCTTATCTCCATCTACCTCACAATCAATAGTATAGCCTGGTCCACCAGTACCAGTTCCTTTAGGACAGCCTCCTTGGATCACAAAATTAGGAATGACCCGATGAAAGGTTAAACCATCATAAAATCCTTCCTCGGCTAATTTACAAAAGTTATCTGCCGTATTTGGTGTAGCCTCATCATAAAGCTCAACCTTCATTGTTCCTTTTTCAGTCTTTATCTCTGCTTTTCTCATTTTTATTCCCCCCACTTTTTATTAGTTTACAGTTGACAGTGTACAGTTTACAGTTAGGGTCAAGAACTTAAAAAACTCAAGTTAAAAGACGAACACATAGGTTCGCTCCTAAAAAAATATTATTTTGCAATGAGAGTTAGATTTTTAATTGCTCTTTATTAGTTGGTTTTTAACTGTACATTGTAAATTGTACATTGTACAGTTGTCTCTTACCTTCCCCCTACGGGTTCTTCGAACCCTTCGTGATGAAAAAATCCGCTCTTAGATTTTTTCTATTCACTATCAATTAAGTCTTTAAAATCTTCTTCATTCAAGATCTCAACACCTAACTTTTGGGCTTTATCATACTTAGAACCAGGGTTATCTCCTACAACCAGATAATCTGTCTGTCCACTGACTGAACTAGTAACTCTACCACCTAACTCAGTAATTGCTCCTTTGGCTTCTGAGCGAGTAAAATCAGCCAACTTACCTGTCAGTACAAACTTCTTTCCTTCTAAAGAAGCTTCCTTCTGTTTGAAATCAGCTTCTAAATTAACTCCAGCTTGTCTTAACTTCTCAATAATCTCTAAATTCTGTTCTTGCTTAAAATAAGCTACAATACTTTGTGCAATCTTAGGGCCAATCTCATCAATCTCCATCAATTCCTCTACTGTGGCTGTTATGAGCTGATCTAGCTGTTGATAATTAGTAGCTAAAACTTGAGCTACTCTGCTACCGACATGTCTAATTCCCAGTCCAAATAATAACCTACTCAGCTTATTATTCTTGCTCTCCTCAATAGCAATTATTACATTCTGACTTGACTTTTGACCCATCCGCTCTAAAGCAGCTAACTGTTCTTGCTTTAAATAATAAAGATCTGCTACATCTTCTACCAAGTCATTTTCCAACAACTGATCAATCAAAGCAGGCCCTACTCCTTCTATATTCATCGCATTTCGTTTAACAAAGTGTAAGATCTCCTCCCTTAATTGGGCAGGACAAGCTCCACCTGTACAGCGAATAACTGCCTCCCCTTCTAGGCGAACTGCTTCAGCTCCACAGACTGGACATTCTTGAGGAAGATTAAACTCTACTTCCTCTCCCGTCCTCTTGTCTGCTAAGACCCTTACCACTTCAGGAATAATATCCCCTGCTTTTTGTACAATCACTCGATCGCCAATCTTAACACCTTTTCGTTCAATCTCATCTTGATTATGTAATGTAGCTCGACTGACCTCTGAACCATCCAAAAATACAGAATCTAAAACGGCTGTCGGAGTCAAGGCGCCTGTTCTACCAACCGTAACCTCGATATCTTTAACTTCAGTCTCTTGCTGTTGGGCGGGAAACTTATAAGCCATCGCCCAGCGAGGATGTTTAGCAGTTCTTCCCAACTGCTCCCTTAAGTTAAGTCGATTGACCTTGATTACAATGCCATCAATTTCATAATTAAGCTCATCTCGCTTAGTAGTCCATTCCTGACAATACTCAACTACTCCTTCAATCTCACTACAGACCTTCCGAGCAGAATTGACCTTAAATCCCAACTCCTCTAGATAATCAAGGCGATCACTATGAGACTCAAAATCTTGGCCCTCAATATATGTACTATCATAAATAAAGATATCCAATGGTCTTCGTGCAGCTACTTTAGGATCAAGTTGGCGAACAGAGCCAGCTGCAGCATTGCGTGGATTAGAAAAAGTATCCAACCCCTCTTCTTCTCGCCGCTGATTTAATTCTAAAAACCGATCTTTTAGCATAAAGACTTCACCTCTAACCTCCAGATCCAGCTCAAGATCCAAATAGAGGGGAATACTTTTAATCGTTCTAATATTGTGAGTTATATCTTCTCCAATCATTCCATTGCCACGTGTTGCAGCTTGAACCAACTTTCCCTCTTCATAAATCACAGAGGTGGATAAGCCATCAATCTTTAATTCTACCACATACTCAACCTTTTCTCCAGCTAATTTTTGGACTCGCTGATCAAAATCATACAGTTCTTGTTCAGAAAAGGATTTAGCCAAACTCAATAATGGTATCTGATGCTCAACCTTTCTGAACTGATCAATCGCCTCCCCCCCCACTCGCTGAGTAGGTGAATTAGACGTCACCAGCTCTGGATATTCCTCTTCAAGTTGCAGCAATTGCTGCATTAATTGATCATATTCTCGATCGGAGATCTGAGGTTGATCTAGCACAAAATAATAATGATTATGTTTTCTAATCTCAGCTCTTAATTCTTCAATCTCTTGCTTAATTCTTTCCATTTATTTCACCTCAAAACTACCACTAATTTTTAGTATGTTCAATTTATAAACAACCATACATCACCATTATTAATTTAAAGATTAACTGCTAAACTCCTTTCTTTTTCTTAGATTAAAAAAGAGCCTGCTAGCAGGCTCTTTTTAATCTGAAATTAAGTTGTCAAGTAATCGGATAAGACAGGAATGATCTGTTTCTTCCGTGATAATACTCCATCTAAATAAACTTCAGAACGATCAACTTCCACATCAAAAGCTTCACCAACAGTTTTTTCTGCTCCTGGAGTAAATAATAATAAACTTCCTTCAGCTAAAATATCAGTTACCATCAAGATTAAAAATTTATAATCATTTTCAGCTACCAACTTCTCACTAGCAGTTATAATCTCATCTTTAATTCCCTCTACCTCAGCTACATCCATTACTTCAATCTGACCGACACCAATTGTCTCACCAGCAAATTCATATTCTTTATAGTCATTTTGAACTAACTCTCTTGGGGATAACTTATTGACTACTGAGCCTGCCTTAAATAGTTTTTTTCCATACTCCTCAATCTCAACTCCTAGTTGTTCAGCTAATCTATTAGCTATCTTTTCATCAGTCACAGTACAAGTTGGAGATCGGAAGATAACTGTATCAGACAAAATAGCGGATAATAATAATCCTGCCATATCATCTGTCAATTCTACATCATTTTCTTGATATAACTTAGCAATTACAGTACAAGTTGAACCTACTGGTTCATTTCTAAAATAAATTGGATTACCAGTTTCGATATCTCCAATCCGATGATGGTCAATAATTTCTTTAACCTCTGCTTCTTCTATTCCTGCAATCGCTTGACTCTTTTCATTATGGTCAACTAAAATAATCTCATCATCTGCGCTAACTTCTTCTACTAACCTAGGAGCTTCAATATCAAATTTATCAAGTACAAATTCAGTTTCAGAGTTAACCTTTCCTATTCTAATTGCTTCTACTTCTTTACCCAACTCTTGTTTTAAATTAGCATAAGTAATAGCAGCACAAATAGAATCCGTATCTGGATTCTGATGACCTACAACATATGTATTCATTTCTTTCTCCTCCTCTATATACTTAATAGTAGTTACTTTATTATTAGAGCTCAAACCTACAATAGAACAACATAAAAATAAAACAAAGATTAAAAGTTTCTTCTTGCTAATTAAAAATACCATTTTACCTCTTGTTTATTAACTATGTCCTTAATTCCCTTTTTATTAAAGTTAATAATTAAGACCAACTATAAATATTAATTGCAATTCTCAATCAAGCTTATCTAGTTGAGCATATTCAGTTGCTAGTTGCTTAATCCCTTCTTGAGGAAAAGAAACTGTTACTTGTTCTAAATCCCCACTAGTATCTATTTCAATTACTGTTCCAGTCCTCCACTGTTGATGGCTCACTTTGTCACCAACAGAAAAGGTAGCTTCTTGCTGTTGTTGGCCCTTCTTTTCAGTTCCAGTAAATAGATGCTCAGGTATATGATCAATAAATCGAGATGGACTATTATACTTGGTCTGTCCATAAACCTTACGCCTTTTAGCATGAGTTAAGTATAATTTTTCTTCAGCTCTAGTAATTCCTACATAACACAATCTCCGCTCTTCAGCAACTCCACCTTCTTCTGATAAAGAACGACTATGAGGGAATAAATCCTCTTCCATCCCTGCCAAAAAGACAATCGGAAACTCTAAACCTTTGGCACTATGAAGGGTTAATAAGACTACTCCAGTATCTTCAGCATCCAACTTATCAATATCAGCAACTAAAGCTACCTCTTCTAAAAACTCTCCTAACGCTCCAACTTCCTCACCAAATTCCTCCATGCTGGCTAGCAATTCATTCAAGTTATCAATTCTATTCTTAGCTTGTTCTGTATCTGCCAGTTTTAGCTGGGCCAAATAACCGGTTTCATCCAGTATCTCTTGAGTTAAATCTACTACTGAAACCTCTTGTTGGCGCTGTTGAAGATAATTGATCAACTCTCCAAACTTTCTAACCTTATTACTGAATCGACTACTGATACTCTCTATTTCTCCAACCCTCTTAACAGCTGCTGACAAAGAAATCCCTGCTTGATTAGCAAATGTTTGTAATCGAGTTAAGGTCGTCTTCCCAATACCCCGCTTAGGAGTATTAATCACTCGTTGCAGACTAATATCATCAGCAGGATTATAGATCAATCGTAAATAAGCTAACAAATCCTTAATCTCCTTACGATCATAAAACTTCAATCCACCGATCATTCGATAAGGAATCTCTTTTCTGATTAAAGATTGTTCTAGACGTCGAGATTGAGCATTGGTTCGATACAAGATTGCAATCTCCTGCCAAGAGTACCCTGCCTGCTGTAACTTTAAGATTTCCTTTGCAATATAATCAGCTTCCTGTTGCCCAGTCTTAGCCTGATGTAAAGTAAGTTCTTCCCCTTCAGGGTTTTCAGTCCATAACTTCTTCGCCTTACGCTGAGGGTTATTACTTACTACACTAAAAGCTGCTGTTAAGATATTTTTTGTTGAACGATAATTCTGCTCCAATTTAATAACTTCTGCTTCTGGATAATCACTTTCAAAATTTAAAATATTGGTAATATCTGCTCCTCTAAATCCATATATACTCTGGTCATCATCGCCTACTACACAAATATTATTATACTTAGCTGCTAATAAATTAGTCAATTGATATTGGGCATGATTCACATCCTGATACTCATCTACTAATATGTATTTAAACTTCTCCTGATAATAACTTAATACTGCTGGATACTCCCTAAATAACTGTACAGTCTTCATAATTAAATCATCAAAATCTAGAGCATTATTCTCTTTTAACTTAGCTTGATAGTGAGGATAAACTTCCTGCACTATTTGAGAAAAATAATCGCTTGCTTGATAATCTTGTGGAGTAATTAATTTATTTTTAGCTTGACTTATTCTACCTAGTATAGCTCGTGGTTTGAATTTCTTAGGATCAAGATCTAACTGCTGTAAAATATTCTTAACTAAAGTCTTCTGATCAGAAGTGTCAAAAATCACAAAATTAGAATCATAATCCAATCTAGTAATCTCTTTTCTTAGAATCCTAACACAGGTTAAATGAAAAGTTCTAATCCAAATTCGCTCACTGTCAGTAGCAACTAAATTCTCAATTCTTTCTTTCATCTCATCAGCTGCTTTATTAGTAAATGTAACTGCTAGAATATTAGCTGGTGCAACATTATAATGATAGATCAGATAAGCAATTCGATGGGTCAAGACTCTAGTCTTGCCACTACCTGCTCCAGCTAAGATCAGAATTGACCCTTTTTGATGTATAACTGCTCTTTTCTGTTCTGAATTTAAATTTTCTAAAATCTCCATCTTAGTTCCCCCTCAGTCCTTACTCAATAATTATAACCTAAAATTTACCTCTTGTCTAATTAAGTTATATTCTATTTTCAAAATTCATATCTTTTACAAAAAGGAGGACAAATTCATGAAAAAGCTTATCCTCTTATTAATCATTATATTATTAATTATCAGTTTCATTATTGGAGGAATTCTAAATCTAATTATTAATTTTAGAAATAATGATCCAACTATCACATCTGAACAAGAATATTTCTTACCTAAAGTTAATCTCAATAATCTTGAAGAGGAGAAGATTAAATTTAAAGAAATCAATCAACCAACCCTCTTACTTTTTTGGCTCCCCCAATCCAAAAGCTGCCAACAACAATTAGAGACCTTAACTACCATCTACGATCAGTATCAAGATCAACTCCAAATCTTAGCTATTGGCATTGGAGCTTTATCTAAAACAGAGTTGAGAGAGATTGCAAAACAAAAATCTATTGCCTTTCCAATTATAATTGACTCACAGGCAAAATTAACTGAAGAATTGCAGATAACTACTATCCCTACTTTACTTCTTTATCATCCCCAACAAGAAAGCCAAAAATTAGTTGGCTTTAAGAATCAACAAGAACTGGAGCAAAAATTAAACAAATATTTTCAAATTAAAAGTTGATCTAAAAAGAGTAAATCAGAGTTGAAATTTCAACTCTGATTTACTCCATGTTTCTCATATTAACTTAAGCCGTTCTTCCAGTTTCATTTCCTGTCATTTCTTCTAAGCATTCAGAACAAATAACTTTTCCTTTGAACTCAACTGTATTTTCTGCGTTTTGACAAAAGATGCAAGCTGGCTCATACTTTTTAAGTATTATTTTTTCATTATCAACATAAATTTCTAATGGATCCTTCGTCTCAATCCCCAGCGTTCTTCTTAATTCAATTGGAATTACCATTCTACCCAAGTTATCTACTTTTCTTACTATTCCCGTTGATTTCATCGTTTTCCTCCTCAATTTGACATATTTCGACTTTGTTTCACTTGATTATATCAGTAATCCCAAAAATTTGCAACCTAATTTTTTATAGACTTTCTATTTTTGACCTATTTTATGATATCTTGACCAATTACAACCCCTGAAACTGAAGCCTGCAACAGACCACGTGTAATTCCTGCTCCATCACCAGCTACATATAGATTATCTACCTTAGTCTCTAGATTATCTTTAACCTCTAATCGGGAAGAATAAAATTTAACTTCAACACCATATAACAATGTATGGCGGGAATAAACTCCAGGACAGATCTCATCTAAAGCCTGTAACATCTCATCAATTGCCACTAAATGTCGATATGGTAATACCAAACTTAAATCACCTGGTGTAGCATCCTTTAAAGTTGGTTCCACTAACCCTCGCTCTATTCTTTCTTCGGTAGATCTTCTGCCATCTAAAAAATCACCAAGCCGTTGAACTAAAACCCTACCTCCTAATAAATTTGCTAGATTAGCTATATTCTGCCCATAAGTAATAGGCTCTTTAAATGGTTCAGTAAACGTCTTGCTAACCAATAAAGCAAAGTTAGTATTATTGCTCTTATTAGTAGCATGACTATGACCATTGACAGTAATTAAACCATTATTATTTTCATTAACTACTTCACCATTAGGACACATACAGAAAGTTCGTACTTTATCATCAAAAGTAGGTGTATAGTGAATAAATTTAGATTCATAAAGAACATCTGTTAACTCTTCCATAATTGCTGCTGGCAATTCTACCCTGACTCCAATATCCACAGGATTAACTGTAGTCTGAATCCCTAAATTTTGAGCCTCTTTGAGCAACCACTCCGAATTTTCTCGACCCGGAGCGACCACTACTATCTCACTCTTTATCTCTTCTCCTTGATTAGTTTTTACTCCTATCGCTTTACTATCAACAGTCAAAATCTCTTCAGCCTTAACTCCAGTTCTAACTTCCACTCCATTTTTTACTAGATATTCTTTCATCTTTGTTAATACTTCTTTACTATATCCTGTCCCCAAATGTCTGATCTGAAATGGGATAAACTTCAACTCTGCCATTGTTGCCTGATTGTGAATTTCTTGAGCTGCCTCATCAGATGGGCCATACACCTTATCCGGTGCCCCAAATTCACAATAAATATCGTCAGCATAGTTGATTAACTCCTCTAATCTCTCTTGACCAATGTACTTATCTAAGTTACCACCAATTTCACTTGATAAAGTTAACTTCCCATCACTAAAGGAGCCTGCCCCTCCCCAACCACAGACAATTGAACAATTATTACATTTTAAACAGTTAGTTCCTTTAGATTTCATAGGACATTCTCTATCAGTAATATCTCTACCTTTTTCTAAAATTACTATATCAAGATTACTCCCTTTTACTAATTCCAAAGCAGTAAATATTCCTGCTGGCCCTCCTCCTACTATTATCACATCATAATTATTAACCATTAAATCATCCCCTTACTAAATAATAGTTTTAAAGCCAAAACCAGTAATTATACTACCACACAAAAGAGCAATATTCAATTATATACTAACATTTTTACTGATAATCAAAATAACATTTGTGTTATTTGAAAGGAGATACCTCTAAAGCTTTAGTAATCAAACTCATTAGATAGAAGTATAACAAGATAATAATTCCAAACATAACATAATTAGAGACTAAACCGCCCAAGATCAAAAAATCATAAACCCCATGCAATAATACAACCTGCACTAACCCAACAATAATTAAACTAGATCTTTTTTCACACTTAGCTTTACCTAAGTAAAAACCCATAATTCCTGAAAAAGAAGCATGAACTAAACTGGTTACAACTGCGCGCACAATCCCTACTCGAAACCCAAAAACGACAGCATACAATAAATTTTCTACTGCTGCAAATCCTAAAGCTACTGAAATAGAATAAATAATTCCATCCAACACTTCATTAAACTCATCCGAATGATAAATTGTATACCATACAACTGCAAATTTGCCTACTTCTTCTACTAATCCGATCACAAAAATTGAAACTCCCAATAAAACAGGTAAATTAGGGGGCTGGGCAATTAAATCTGCAAAAGGTGCTTCAATCAATCCTACTGGAATGACTAATAATGCTCCGTATAAAAATGATCTTAACACTAGATAGACTGGTTCAGGTTCATACTTATCCTTACGATAAAAAAAATAAACCCATAGTAGCCCTGGTATAATAGAGATAATTATTAAATATATTAAATTCATCGCTACCCCTTTCCTAATCAAAATTTTATCAATTCCTCTTCATCTAATTTTATCTTAAGGTAGGTACTCACATATTAATATATCTCAAATTAAATCTACTATACTTATTTTTAACCCCTTTATAAAGTTATTAATAACTTCCCCCCAATATGAAAAAAGCTTTAGCGTGTACAAGCTAAAGCTTAAGAGTTAAATTTAAGTATAAGTTTAAGTAAGAGCTAAACTTAAATTTTATTGTATTAAAATTTTATCGTCAAACCATCATAAGTAAGCGAAATATGCTCAGGTAATTTAGCATTTAAATTATTATACTCAAATTCATGGGATAAATGGGTTAGATACGCTTGAGAAGGATCTAATCTTTCGATAACTTCTAATGACTGTTCTAAACTAAAATGTGTCGGATGAGGCTGATAACGCAATGTTCCTAAGATTAAATATTGAATTCCTTCTAATAACTTAAATGTCTCTTCTGGAATAAAGCTACAATCAGTTATATAAGCTAAATCATCAATTCTATATCCTAAAATATCAACTTCGCCATGCTTGACCACTAAAGGAATTATCTCTGTATTATTAATTTCAAAAGAAGAAGATTTGTGATGTAATGTCGCCTGTGGTAATCCACCTTTTTGCGGATTAGCAGCAAAGATATAACTAAATATCTTTCTCACCTCTTCTAAGGTCTTTCTAGTTCCATAACAAGGAATACTACTTCGTTGTAAATAATTAATTGATCTAATATCATCAAAACCCATTATATGATCAGCATGAGCATGAGTAAACAGAATAGCATCAATTTTTTTAATACTATTCTCTAACAATTGTAATCGTAATTCTGGGGGAGCATCAATTAATATAGCTAACTCTTCTGACTCTAAATAAGCAGAAGAGCGATAACGTCTATTCTTTGGATCTGATGAAGTACAAGTAGGACAATCACAATCAAGAACAGGAACCCCTCGAGAAGTACCTGTCCCTAAAAAAGTAAGTTTCAATTCAATTCCTCCTCTCTATAGTCATCAAACTTTAAGATTAAATTGATATAAAGTGGCACTTTGCCACTTTATATCAGTGTACAGTTTACAGTTGATATGGTTTCTATGTTTTTCCCTAAAGGTCTTGACAAAGACCTTTAGGGACGGTTGACAGTGGATAGAAAAAATCTAAGAGCGGATTTTTTCATCACGAAGGGTTTAAAGAACCCGAAGGAAAACCATTAAAAACTTACACTCTAAACCTGCGAACATAAGGCATTTCAGAGGTCTTAATTTTTTAAGGTTTTGATCTTAACTGTAAACTGTTCACTGTACACTGTCAACTCAATTATGTGTCACAAAGTGACACATAATTGTAATTAAACTCCACTCTTATAAACTGGATAATAACATAACCACCAAGATAACAATTATTATTGCCACTCCAGCAATCAGAAATAATAGATTTTTATCAACTGTTATCTTAGCTACTGAATCTGCTTCTTGCTTATTTAATTCTTCATTTTTGGCTAGGTAAGTCAGTTTAACTTCCGGTTCCACAATCAACTTTCCGTAAATATTAGGGCCAAACTTAATTCGAATCGAGTAACGCTGGGATTCTTCATTAAAATTAATTTCTATAATAGTCCCTACTACCCGACCTTGCTTTTCTTGTAATAAACCACTTAAATACTGTCCTACCTCTCTCTCATCAATCACCTTTACTACTAACTTATCTTCTATATTTAAATCAGTAGCCTTTTTACCACTTGTTGGAGAGATGATTGGTGAACAACTCAAAGTTATCTCTAAGCCTAACTTGTTATTTTCTCCCAACTCTTCTGCTTCAGCATTATCTTCATCCTCTTTATTTAATTCATGTTCAGGAAATAATTCAGGATAAATCTTTTGTAATTCTTCTTCATCTTTAAGTTCAAACTTGACTTCCAAACTAATCTGTTCTTGAATTAAATCTTCCAACTTTTCTTTAAGTAACTTCTTAATCTCAGTCGCAACATCGAATTGGCCCCATCTTACTAACTCATCTACCTCTTGTTCACTAAAACTTCTCTTTAAGTCACTAGCAAACTCTTGCTCATCATGGCTTTCCTCTTTAGCAAGCGACTCCAGCTTTTTTATAAACTTTTGCTTGTCAACCTCCTTTAGTTCAGCTTTACTACTCAAGGCTAAGTTCAACTTGATAAATCTTCGTTCCTTAGAATCTATAACTATAACAAACAGACCATAAGTCTTACTATAACCACCATAACTAAATCTTCCACAAACGATCAAATTATCCTCTGTTTCTAACCGAACAGCCTTATCCCCTTGTTCGAGCTCAGCTTTTTCTACCATGATCTCCACCAACCCTTTTTATTTATAATCAAATCTACAATTAAGTTTAAGGTTAAGTCTAAGTTTAAGTAAGACCTTATGGTTTTAATGGTTGGCTCAACCTTAAACTCAGCCTTAAACTTAAGCTGTTGTGTTATGTTAATAATAGGAAATTGTTAACTTGTACTTCACCTTGTTTTTTGGTATA
>NZ_JALKBX010000007.1 GCF_023227745.1 Natroniella acetigena
CAGGTAGATAGGCCAGAGGTATAAGGATGGTAACATCTTCAGCTGACTGGTACTAATAGATCGAGGGCTTAATCTAGTATATCTATTGTGCAGTTTTGAATGTATAAAAGCTTGCAAATTAATTCAAAAAAGTTCTTGACAAACAAGAACGAAGATGTTAAGATATTAATTGTTGAATTGAGACAAGCTTAAAAAAGTATTTAATATTGAATACTGAATAATTAACAGTTGAAGTTAAAAACATTTGAATTTAAAGATTTAAATTATTCCATATTAGATATTAAATATTAAATGAATAATATTCTGGTGGTAATGGCGGAGGGGCAACACCTGTTTCCATTTCGAACACAGCAGTTAAGTCCTCCAGCGCCGATGGTACTGCAGGGGCAGCCTTGTGGGAGCGTAGGTCACTGTCAGAATATTAAAAAAGGACTTTTTATTGCAGTTAACTGCGGTAAAAGGTCTTTTTATTTTATTTTTAGTTTTAAATTACTAATTATTTAGCATAATAGTTAATATACGGAGTGAGAAATTTTAGGGGGAATTAATTTGACAAAAACTACTAAGGTGATTTTAGGAGTTATAACTGTGTTACTATTAGTAGTAGTTGTGTTATTGAGTAGTATATTTTCTATAATTAGTGGGAGGATAGGAAGACAAGATCATCCTAATCAATTAGTAGCAATCGATATTTCAGGAGTGATTAGTAGTGGACAGTTTGGTTTTTCTGGACAAGCTAACTCAGCAAGAATAATGGAACAAATCAATCAATTAAGAGAAGATGAGAATGTTAAAGGATTACTTTTAAGAGTGAATAGTCCTGGAGGAAGTTCTGCTGCTTCTGAAGCAATTTATCAAGAGATTATAGAATATAAATCTGAAACTGGAAACCCTGTTGTAGTTGCTATGGAGGATGTAGCTGCGTCTGGGGGATATTATATTGCTACTGCTGCTGATCAAATTTTTGCTAGCCCTGCAACAACTACTGGCAGTATCGGGGTTATTATGCAATTTAAAGATATGAAAGAATTATATAAAAAAATTGGGGTTAGAAATGTAACTTTCAAGAGTGGAGATTACAAAGATATTGGAAATCCAGATCGAGATTTGACTGAAGAAGAAAAAAATTTTTTACAAGAATTAGTTGATGAAATTCATGAACAATTTGTTGAAGTTATAGTAAATGAAAGAGAGTTATCTCGAACAGAAGTAGAGGAATTAGCTGATGGTAGAATATTTACTGGTAATCAAGCCAAAGAAATTAATTTAGTTGATCAACTAGGTAATTTTTATCATGCAGTTGATGAACTTGAAAGATTAGCAGAAATAGAGGGGGAAGCAGAATTAATTTATTATGACCGTCAATCATTATTAGATATTATTATTACTTCCTTTATATCTCATCTTAGCTTAGATAATAACCTAGCTTTTAAATATCAATTTAATTAAAATCCTTGCATTATTAGATTAAATATTATATAATGCAGATTAAAATAAGTATATCTTAAAATCACAAAGAAGAGGTTAAGTAAATTGTAAATCTATTTCTAGAGAGTCAGTGGTCGGTGAAAACTGATATAGAGTTATGGTTGAATCCACCTCAGAGTGGCTAGTGAAATAAGCTAGACGGGCTAGCAACCGTTATCTGCTAAGAGTGGGCTTTTAATGCCAATTAGAGTGGTATCACGGGATTTCTAATATATACTAACTAAATTCTCGCCTCTAGCAGAAAATAGAGGCGAGAATTTTATTTTTAGAGGAGGGAGAAAGAGAGTATGAAGAATAAAAGAACTATGATGTTACCTGGGCCAACAGATGTTCCACGACAAGCATTATTATCTTCAGCTCAGAAAATGATTGGTCATCGTACTAAAGACTGTGAAGAGTTAATTGATGAAGTGACTGACGGTTTGAAATATGTTTTTCAAACAGAGCATGATGTTTTAATTTTAACTTGTTCAGGAACTGGAGGTTTAGAAGCTTCCATTGCCAATACATTATCACAAGGAGATAAAGTTTTGGCTTTATGTACAGGTGCATTTGGAGAAAGATATGCAACTATTGCTGAGAGATATGGAGTAGAAGTAGAGAGAATTAATTTTGAGTGGGGTACACCAGTAGATGTAAGTAAAGTAGAAGAGCAATTAAAGGAAACAACTCAACAAGAGTTTAAAGCTATTTTAATGACTCATAATGAAACTTCTACAGGGGTGATTAATCATCCTCAGTCTCTTGGAAAGTTAGCTCAAAAGTATAATTTATTATTATTGGTTGATGCAGTAAGTTCTTTAGGTGGGATTGAATTAAAAGTTGATGAATGGAGAGCGGATGTTGTAGTGACCTCTTCCCAAAAAGCATTGATGTCACCACCAGGATTAGCATTGGTAAGTGTAAGTCCTAGAGCATTAGAGGCAGCAGAGGATTCAGACTTACCTAAATTTTATTGGGATTTTAGAAGGGCCAAGAAATTTTTAGTAGAAAGACCAAATCAAACCCCTTCAACCCCTGCTATTACTAATTTAAAAGCCTTAAGATATGCATTAAGAGAGATTAAGAGTGAAGGATTAGAAAATGTATTTAAGCGACATAAAATTATAACTATGGCTTTTAGAAGGGCTATGCAAGAACTAGGATTAGAATTATTAGTAGAGGAAAAAGTTGCTTCTAAAACGGTAACTGCTGTAAAGTTGCCATCTGAAATTAAATTTGAGATACTAAAGCAGAGATTATTAGAGGAGTATAATGTGTATATCACCGGAAGTAAAGGAGAATTAAAAGGGAAAGTGTTTAGAGTAGGACATATGGGTAATGTGAGCAGAAATGATATTTTATCTACTATCTCAGCTCTTGAGTTAGTTTTAAAGGACGAAGGACTGGATATTGAATTAGGTAGTGGGATAAAAATAGCACAGCAAGTATTTTATGAGGAGGAGAGTAATTAATGAAAGTATTAGTAAGCGATCGAATTTCACAAGTTGGAATTAGTAATTTGGAAGAAAAAGGGATTGATGTTACTTATGATATAGAATTAACTTATCAAGAGTTGTTAGAAGAGATTGAAAAATATGATGGGATTATTTTACGAAGCATGACCCCTTTAAATGAAGAAGTTTTAAAGAGGGCAACTAATTTGAAAGTAATTGCTAGAGCTGGTTCTGGGTATGATAACATTGATGTTGATGCTGCTTCTAAAGAGGGAATTATAGTATTGAATACGCCTGGTCAAAATACTATTTCTGCAGCGGAACAGACTATGGCCTTAATGTTAGCTCTATCTCGTAATGTTCCACAAGCTCATAATGCTTTACAAAAAGCTGTATGGAATAGGAATAAATATATGGGGGTTGAATTGAATAGTAAAACATTAGGAATTATCGGTTTAGGTCGAGTAGGCGGTAATGTATCTAAAAGAGCTAAGTCATTTAATATGAATGTTATTGCTTATGATCCTTATATACCAGCTAAACGAGGAAAAAAGCTAGGGGTGGAGTTAGTTGATTTTGAAGAACTCTTAAAAAGATCGGACTTTATTTCTTTACATACTCCATTAACCGAAGAAACGCACCATATTTTGAGTAAAGAAGAATTTTCAAAGATGAAGGAGCAAGTTAGAGTTATTAATGTAGCCCGAGGAAAAAATGTGGATCATGCTGCTTTATATGAAGCAATAAAGAGTGGAAAAGTAGCAGGAGCAGCTTTAGATGTTCATGAAGAAGAACCAATTAATGAAGATTATTCTTTACTAGAGCTAGAAGAAGTAATTTTAGCACCGCATCTAGGAGGTACGACAGTGGAAGCAATGGACAATGTTTCTATTGATGCTGCTAAACAATTATTACATGTTTTATTAGAAGAAAGACTACCTCGAACTCCTTTAAATGTTCCTGTAATCAAACCAACAGAAATGAATTTGATTAAGCCTTACATTAAACTAGGAGAGAAGATAGGTGGTTTTTATTCAGGTTGGATAGGTGGTAGAATTGAACAAGTTGAGGTGATCTACCAAGGCAATATAGCTAAACAGGATATTGAGCCAGTAACTACATCACTATTGAAAGGGTTATTAAATCCTATATTAAATGAAAATGTTAATTTAGTAAATGCTAGTTTAATTGCTCGGGAAAGAGGAATTGAAATTATAGAATCTAGAAGTGAAACTAGCAATAAATACTCCAGTTTAATAACTGTAAAAATAAAGAATAATGGAACGACTAAAAGGATTTCAGGAACTATTTTTGATGAGCAGGATTTAAGAATTGTTAATATTGATAATTATGGTATTGATTTAATTCCAGAAGGCTCATTATTAGTGACTAGTCATCAAGACCAACCAGGAATAGTAGGGAAAGTAGGTACTTTATTGGGAGAAAACGGTATTAATATTGCCAGCATGCAACTAGGGCGTAATAAAGCTGGTGGAGATGCAGTTATGGTACTTAATATAGATCAAGAAGGTGGCGAAAAAATAGAAGAAAAGATACTTGAAATTGATGGAATGTTAGATGTTAGTATTTTTACTTTGTAATTTGAGGGGGAAAGTCAATGTTAGACTTAGGATTTGTCAGAGAAAATATTGATTTAATTAAGAAAGTTTTGAGTGATCGAGGAACTGAAGCTCCAATTGATGAATTTACAGAAGTAGATCAAAAGAGAAGGGAATTAATTCAAGAAGTAGAAAGACTAAAGCAGATTCGCAACCAAGAATCTACTAAAATAGGTCAATTAAAAAGAGAAGGAAAAGATGAAGCAGCAGAAAAAATAATTCAGAAAATGGGCCAAGTAGCAGATGAGATTAAGGAATTAGACAATGAGTTGAAAGAGTATAAAGAGCGTTTAAATGAAATTATGTTACAAATCCCTAATATTCCTCATCAAGATGTTCCGATTGGAATGGATGAAAGTGATAATATCTGTACTCGTGAATGGGGAGAAATAAGAGAGTTTAGTTTTGAACCTAAAGCACATTGGGATTTGGGTACGGAACTGGATATATTAGATTTTCAAAAAGGTGCTAAAGTGTCAGGAGCTAGATTTACTTTTTTGAAAGGATTAGGGGCCAAACTTGAAAGAGCATTGGTTAACTTTATGCTGGATGTTCATTTAAACGAGCATGAGTATAAAGAAGTTTTTCCGCCTTTTATGGTTCATAAAGATAGTATGTTGGGAACAGGACAACTTCCTAAATTTGAAGAAGATGCTTTTAAAATTGAAGGAACAGATTATTATTTAATTCCAACTGCTGAAGTTCCTGTAACCAATATGTATAGAGAACAGATTTTATCAATCGATGATTTACCTATTTATCATGTAGCATATAGTGCTTGTTTTAGAGCGGAGGCAGGCGCTCATGGTCGAGATACAAGAGGTATTATTAGACAACATCAATTTAATAAGGTTGAAATGGTCAAGTTTGTAGAACCAGAAAATTCTTACGAAGAGTTTAAGAAGTTAGTAAGAAATGCAGAAACTATTTTGCAGAAATTAAAGCTACCTTATCGAGTTATGAATATGTGTACCGGTGATTTAGGTTTTACTGCTGCCAAAAAATATGATTTAGAAGTTTGGTTGCCTAGTTATAATATTTATCGAGAAATTTCCTCTTGTAGTAATTTTGAGGATTTTCAAGCTAGAAGAGCAGAAATTAGATATCGTCCTGAACCAGAAGCAAATGCTCGTTATGTACATACTTTAAATGGTTCTGGTTTAGCGATTGGTAGGACAATGGCTGCTATTATTGAAAATTATCAAAATGAAGATGGGAGTATAACTATTCCTGAGGTTTTGCAGCCTTATATGAATGGTTTAGAAAGAATTGAAAATAATTAATTATTTTCAAAGGTCAATCTGAATAGGTTGACCTTGAATTTTTTTGATAAATTCTTGACAATTAATAATGAATTGATTATAATAGTACTTGTGTTAAAAGTGGAGGGGTGTCCGAGTCCGGTTTATGGTGGCAGACTTGAAATCTGCTGTGCGTTCACGCGTACCGTGGGTTCGAATCCCACCCCCTCCGCCAAAAAAACAATTTATAGTTGATAATTAATATGGAGAGATACCCAAGTGGCTGAAGGGGCGGGTTTGCTAAACCTGTAGTAGGGCATATTGCTCTAGCGAGGGTTCGAATCCCTCTCTCTCCGCCAAATTAATTTAATCTATATAAACTTTCAAACGTCCCTTAGAGGATGTTTTTTGTATTGAAGAAATTAAATTGAATTAAAACTGAACTGGTTTAATTATTTGCTAGTTTAAACAGTTCAAAGTATAATCAGGATTAAGTTTAATTTACATGAAATTTTTGATTTAATCTGTGAAATATATAATTATGTTGAAAATATTTAAATGGAGTGAAATAGATAAAAAAATTGCTTTATTTATTGCAAAAAATTTCCAATTAAAATCATTTGACTTAATTATTTGTATGTGCTAATATAATAAATGTTGTTCAGGGAGGGCATTCAAATTTCAACTTGCAATTTATAAAAAAATATTTTCCCTTGACAAACGAGCATAAATAAGTTATAATTAAAGTTGCGTTAAAAACAACATGGAGGGGTGTCCGAGTCTGGTTTATGGTGGCAGACTTGAAATCTGCTGTGCGTTCACGCGTACCGTGGGTTCGAATCCCACCCCCTCCGCCAAAAACAATTTATAGTTGATAATTAATATGGAGAGATACCCAAGTGGCTGAAGGGGCGGGTTTGCTAAACCTGTAGTAGGGCATATTGCTCTAGCGAGGGTTCGAATCCCTCTCTCTCCGCCAATAAAACAATTTATAGTTGAGGGTTTGAAGTTAAGGTTTTGATTTATAACTGTAAATTATCAATTGTAAACTATCAACTTTTTTTATATTGTGCGCCCGTAGCTCAATTGGATAGAGTAACTGACTACGAATCAGGAGGTTGGAGGTTCGACTCCTCCCGGGCGCGCCATTAAATAAGGTTAATAATTAATAGAGAAGAGTGAATTGTTTTAAATCATGAATAATAAAGATGAATATTATATGAAGATAGCTTTAGAAGAAGCTGAAAAAGCTTTTCAAAAAGGTGAGGTTCCAATTGCTGCTATAATTGTTAAGAATGATCAAATTATAGCTAAGGCTCATAACTTAAAAGAGAGCTTGCAAGATCCAACTGCACATGCTGAAGTGCTTGCTATTCGTCAGGCGACTACTAGTCTAGGTGGTTGGCGACTTTCTGGATCTAGCCTATATGTTACTATTGAGCCATGTCCTATGTGTGCTGGAGCAATAGTTCAAGCTCGGATTGACAATTTAGTTTACGGGGCCAACGATCTTAAAGCTGGAGCTGCTGGAACATTATTCAATATAGTTAGTGATGAAAGATTGAATCATAGATTAGAAGTAAATACTGGTGTTCTAGAAAAAGAATGTAGTCAAATAATGAAAGAATTTTTTAAGAAATTAAGAGAATAACCAATAATCAATATTAAGCTCATGGAGAGGTGTCCGAGTCTGGCTTAAGGAGCTCGCCTGGAAAGCGAGTAAGGGTTTACGCCCTTCGAGGGTTCAAATCCCTCCCTCTCCGCCATATAAATTTGATTTTAGTTTTATTTTTTGATATAATCAAAACTAGTGAAAACAAAATAGTAATAAAGGTTTAGTGCCTTTATATAGATTTTGGTCGTGCTAAACGGGGTGGTAGCGGTGCCCTGTAACCCGCAATCCGCTATAGCGGGGTTGAAGTCTATTTAAGCTTATCTTTTTTAAGGTCTGGCTTAGATAAGTGGTGTTGACGATTGGGTCCTACGCAACGAGGCTTTACGAACTCCGTCAGATCCGGAAGGAAGCAGCGGTAAGTAAATGTCCTCGTGTGCCGTAGGGGTACCTGGTTCGAGCTAACTGTCTAAGTAACGCTTGGAAAAGGTATGTGAGAATAGATGCACGGCCATTTATATTATACTTAGAAATATTTCATGCACGTCAACTTAGTATATATTTTTCTAATTTAATTGTTTTATATTGCTATATGGCTTAAGTTATTATGAGAAGTATTTATAATTTTAGTGGAGGTTATTATAAGATGACCTATCTATCACTTTATCGTAAATGGCGTCCTGATACCTTTTCTGATATTGCTGGTCAAAAAAGTGTTGTAAAAACCTTAAAAAATGCCATTCAATTTGACAGAATAACTCATGCTTATTTGTTTTGCGGGCCAAGAGGAACGGGAAAGACTAGTACAGCTAAAATATTGACTAAAGCTTTAAATTGCCAAGATGGGCCAACGGTTACTCCATGTAATCAATGTGAATCATGCTTAAATATAAAGGATAATAATCCAGTTGACATGATAGAGATTGATGCCGCTTCTAATCGAGGAATTGATAAGATTAGAGAGATTAGGGAGAAGATAAGATCATCTCCTTTAAAAGGCAATTATAAAGTATATATTATTGATGAAGTACATATGTTAACAACAGAAGCTTTTAATGCTTTATTGAAGACTTTAGAAGAACCGCCGAGTTATGTGCTCTTTATTTTGGCTACTACAGAGCCTCATAAATTACTACCTACTATTTTATCAAGGTGCCAAAGATTTGATTTTAGTAGGCTTTCGATTACGGACATTAAAGATAGATTGTCCTATATCTGTGAGCAAGAAGGAATTAAAGCTGATAATGAAGTTTTATCACTAATTGCTCGTAATGCTGATGGAGGTATGAGGGATGCAATCAGTATTTTAGATCAAGCTATCTCTTATAGTGGAGATGAGATTACGACTAATGATTTAGAAGCAGTATTAGGATTAGTAAGTAATCAAGCTTTATTTGAATTAACTGAAATAATTTTTGATGTTCAAATGGAAAGAGCACTGGATTTAGTTAATCAGATAGTTAATCAGGGCAAAGATATAAAGAGATTTGTTAATGATTTGATTTATCATTTTCGTAATTTGTTGTTGGTTAAAGAGTGTGAAAGTAATGAGCGATTATTAGATTTAACGACGGATAAAAATTTAAATTTAGTAGAGCAAGCTAAAAATGTAGAAACATTTCAATTATTACAGTTAATTGAGATTGCAAATGAAATAGAATCCGATTTAAAAGAGACAACTCAACCACGAATTGTATTGGAAATGGGAATCATCAAGTTGATTAAATTTGAAGAGAATAGATCATTAGTTGGAATTTTAGAACGGATCTCACGCTTAGAAGAGAGAATAAATAATGGTCAAATAGAAGTTAAAACAATGGACAATAAGTTGAAACAACCTGATATTAAAGCAGAGGTAAATAAATCTAAAACACCTACTTCAAAAGCAACTGTCTCTTCCAATAGTGAATCGTTTCCAGAAGAAAATAAAGAACCAGTTACTGATTCTTCATTGACATTAAGTGAAGTTAAGAATAATTGGGAAGATATTTTAGATTATTTGAAGAAGAAAAAAAAGATGAGGTTGCAGGCATTATTACGTGATGCAACCCCTGTTAAATTAGAGAATAATAAGTTAATTATTGCTTTTGAACATGAGTTTCACAAGGATTCTGTAGACCAAGAAAAAGAAATTTTAACTAAGGTTATTAAAAAGATTTTTGGTATAGATTTGCAGGTGAAGTCTGTTTTTTCTAGAAATAAGCCAAAAGGTAATCAAGAGAATAGTAAGGAAGAAATAATGCAACATCAATTGGTGAAAGAAGCAGTTGAAGTTTTTGATGGTGAGGTTGTTCAGATTGAATCTGTAGATTAATAAACTTAATAAACTTAATTAAATTTTTAAGGAGCTGATATTTATGGATATGAATAAAATGATGAAACAGGTTCAGAAGATGCAAGGGCAAATGGCTAAGGTGCAGGATGAATTAGCTGAGAAGACGATTGAAGCTTCTGCTGGAGGAGGAGTTGTAACTGTAGTTGCTAATGGTAAACAAGAAATTATTGATATTAGAATTGATCCTGATGCAGTAGATCCAGATGATACAGAGATGTTAGAAGATTTGATTTTAGCTGCTGTCAATGAAGCGATGAGAGAAGTTCAAGATTTAGCTTCTAAAGAGATGGGTAAATTAACTGGTGGTATGAATATTCCTGGGTTATTCTAGGAATTAAGTTATGAAATATTATCCACAACCCTTAGCTGAGCTAATTGGACAATTAACTAAATTACCTGGAGTTGGCCCTAAAACTGCACAAAGATTAGCTTTTTACATATTAAATATGGAGAAAAGTGAAGTTGATCAATTAGGGGGATCAATCTTGAAGATTAAGGGTAAATTGACTTATTGCTCAAGTTGTCATAATCTGACTCAAGATGATCCGTGTTACATCTGTAAAGATAGTAAAAGAAATAAAGAGGTAATTTGTGTAGTTGAAAATGCAAAGGACATTATTGCTATGGAAAAGACTGGAGAGTACAGTGGTGTTTATCATGTTTTGCATGGTGCTATTTCACCAATAGATGGTTTAGGGCCTGATGATATTAAAATTAATGATTTACTGAATAGAATTGAAAATGATGTTATAGAGGAAATTATTATAGCTACCGACCCTAATGTAGAGGGTCAAGCAACAGCTATGTATATTTCTAAGCTATTGAAGCCATTGAATATTAAGGTGACTCGTATAGCTCATGGATTACCAGTAGGTGGGGATTTAGAGTATGCTGATGAAGTTACTTTGTCTAAAGCTTTAGAAGGAAGACAAGAAATATAGCCACTATTCAGTGGCTATTTATTTTGTTTTAAAAGTTTGAATTTTCTCTATTTCAACTTGACAAAGGATAAAAATAATATTATAATTGTGTCTAAATACGTATTTTTAAAATTTAAGTATATCATGTAATAATTATTAAATGGAAATTAATGATTTAAGAAAAATGGTCAGTGCTGACAACTGAATTTATTAATTTAAATATCTGATAAGTGTGGTTAATTAAAAGGCTAATAATGAATTTTTTTTAATTAGCTTGGTTATCCTAGTAGAGAAATAACTTAAAGGGGGATAACCAACATTAATAAATTAGTAGAGCTATTGAATATTAATTGGGTGGGTAATTCTGCTAATTTAGAGGATGAATTAACTCAAGATTTAGAGGAGGCTCAAAGAGAGCTTACTAGAGCAAGGAGGTATTTTAATTCTGTTTCAGATCCTGACTTAATAGATCATGCTATTTATTTATTAGAAGCTACTAGAAAGAAATATAGTTATTTGTTAAAAAAGAAGAAAAAACAATTAGAAAATGACAAATAATTGAGATTGAGCATGAAAAAATACAAAATACAAATATTCTGAAAATTTAAACTTAAGCTATTTACAAGGAGTTAGACTTAACCTTATAGAATATAGGTAAAGAAGAAACAAATTGATTTTTTAATATGAAAGGAGGAATATAGATGACAAGCTTAACAGAAATTCGTTGGCATGGGAGAGGTGGTCAAGGTTCAAAGACAGCATCTATTTTATTAGGGAAGGTTGCAGCTAAAACAGGCAAAAATATTCAGGCATTTCCTGAGTATGGTCCTGAAAGGATGGGTGCTCCAGTATTAGCTTATAATAGAATTAGTGAAGATAAAATCACTGTTCATTGTCAGGTAACTGAGCCTAGTACTGTAGCAGTTTTAGACCCAACATTATTATCTGTAGTTGATGTGACAGATGGTGTTCCTGCAGATGGGACAATCATTGTTAATACTACAGAGGATGGAGCAGAGTTGAAAGAGAAATTAGGGTTTGATGGAGATGTATGGGCAGTAGATGCTTATGGAATCTCTACTGAAGAGATTGGTGCTCCATTTCCTAATACACCAATGTTAGGTGCTTTGATTAAGGCAACAGGATTGCTTCCGTATGAAGGATTTTTAGAAGAGATAAAAAAAGAGTTTGAGAAGAAGTTTGCTCATAAGCCTGAAGTTGTTGAAGGTAATTTAGCTTCAATTGAAAGGGCTTACCAGGAGGTGAAAAATTAATGGTTAAACCAGGTGATGGATACAAGGATATTCCTAAAGGTGGATTAATTCTTGAAGTTGGTAATGCTAAAAGTTATAAAACTGGTGGCTGGAGAACTGAAAGACCAATTTTAGATAAAGAAGAATGTATTAATTGTCATTTATGCTGGGCTTTTTGTCCTGATTCTTCTGTATTATCAGAAGATGGAGATGTTAAAGCAGAGATTGACTATGACCACTGTAAAGGTTGTGGGATTTGTGCTTATGAATGTCCAGTAAATGCTATTGAAATGGAGAAAGAGTAATTTGAAAGGGGGAAATAAAAATGTCTAATCAAGTAGCCTTAACTGGTAATGAAGTTATGGCCCAAGCAATGCGACAGATCAATCCTGATGTTGTTGCTGCATATCCAATTACACCACAGACTGCAATGGTACAAGTTTTCTCTCAATTTGTAGCTGATGGTAATGTAGATACTGAGTACGTTACTGTTGAAAGTGAACATAGTGCAATGAGTGCTACTGTTGGTGCTTCTGCTGCAGGTTCTCGAGCTATGACAGCAACAGCTGCTAATGGTTTAGCTTTAATGTGGGAGATTTTATATATTGCTTCTGGTACTAGATTACCAATTGTAATGCCAGTAGTAAATCGTGCGTTAAGTGGTCCGATTAATATCCACTGTGATCACAGTGATGCTATGGGTGCTCGTGATGCAGGTTGGATTCAATTTTTTGCCGAAAATGCTCAAGAAGCTTATGATAATGCTATTCAAGCGGTTCGTATTTCTGAACATGAAGATGTGAGATTGCCTAGTATGGTTAATTTAGATGGTTTTATTATTAGCCATGCAGTAGAAAATTTAGAGATATTAGCTGATGATGAGGTGGAAGAATTTGTAGGTGAATATCACGCAGATAATTACCTATTGAATTCTGAAAGTCCAATTGCTGTAGGACCATTGGATTTACAAGATTTTTACTTTGAGCACAAAATGCAACAGTCTGTAGCTGTTGAAAATGTAAAAGATGTTGTGCTAAAAGTTGCTGAAGAATATAAAGGAATATCTGGTCGTGAGTATGGTTTGTTTGAGGAATATAAATTAGATGATGCAGAAATTGCAGTAGTAGCATTAGGTTCTACTACTGGAACAGCTAAAGCTGCAGTAGATAATTTAAGGGAACAAGGTGTTAAAGCTGGTTTGTTAAAGATCAGGTTATATAGACCATTCCCAGCTCAAGAGATTGCTGATGCATTGAAAGATCTTAAAGCTGTTGCAATTTTAGATAGAGCTGAAACATTCTCTACTACTGGTGGACCTGTATTTGCTGATGTTAAAGCAGCATTATATGATATTAAAGCTGATGTAGAAGCAACTAATTATATTTACGGTTTAGGTGGAAGAGATATTAAAGTTGGAGAGATAGAATCTGTCTTTACTGATTTACAACAAGTTGTTGAGACTGGTAATGTAGAACAGACAATTAATTATCTTGGTGTAAGAGAATAGGAGGTGTGATTAATGAAATTAAAAGAAGCCGCTAAGAAGGAAGAAAGATTAACTGGTGGACATAGACTGTGTTCAGGATGTGGGGCTGGAACAGTTGCACGTTTGGTTATGAGAGCAAGTGACAATCCAGCTGTTGTAGGATGTGCGACAGGTTGTTTAGAAGTTTCTACTACTATTTATCCTTATACTGCTTGGGAAGATTCTTTTATCCACAATGCTTTTGAAAATGTTGGAGCGACTATTAGTGGGGTTGAATCTGCTTATCGTTCATTAAAGAAGCAAGGTAAGATGGATGAAGACTTTGATTTTATTGCCATTGGTGGTGACGGAGGTACTTATGATATTGGTTTCCAATCATTATCTGGTGCTATGGAACGTGGCCATGATATGGTTTATCTTTGTTATGATAATGGAGCTTATATGAATACTGGAATTCAGCGTTCTAGTGCTACGCCAAAAGGGGCGAATACTACTACTTCACCTGCTGGAGAGGTAATTCCAGGGAAGCAGCAGTATAGAAAAGAATTAACAGATATTATGGCTGCTCATAATATCCCATATGTTGCTCAAGCTTCACCTTTTAAGCCTCAAGATTTAATGAAAAAAGCTAAAAAAGCTTTTGAAGTTGATGGGCCAGCATTTATTAATGTTCTAGCACCATGTCCTCGTGGTTGGAGAAGTAAAGCTGAAGAAGGAATTGAGTTGACTAAGATTGCTGCTGATACTTGTTTCTGGCCATTGTATGAAATTGAAGATGGTGAGTGGAAATTAAATTATAAGCCTAAAAATAAAAAATCGATTACAGAATGGTTGGAGCCACAAGGAAGATTTAAGCATTTATTCCAAGAGGAAAATGAAGCTTTAGTTGAAGAGATTCAAGAGCATGTAGATCAAAGGTGGAACACAATTCTAAATCGTTGTGGTGAGCTCTAAAATAAGTTTTTGACATGAAATTTAAAATGTAAATTAAAGAAGAGAGATAATTCTACATCGTTGTGAAGAGTAAGAATAAATAAAATAATAAACAGGCAGCCCTAGCTAGGGCTGCCTGTTTATTATTTTATTAAGGGAATACTCCTTAATTTAAATTTAATGCTCCATTGTATAATTAAATTTAATTAAATATTGAATTTAAAATTACTGTTCTTTAAAATACTTGTCAATGACATATTCCATACCTTCTTCAATTAAATCATTAGCATTTTTGTCTAATTGAATAGCCAACATCTTTATTTTTTTTGTATAAATTTTCATTTAATGTAGTTGCAATATTTTTGCGAACCATATTAAACACTTCCTAAATTAATTATAACACCTAATAGTTATCTAGTATTAGCTTGATTTTTTGAAAACTAAATTCAATACTTGACAGCTATAATTAAGTCTGATACACTTATAAAAAATTAAACGAATTTATTTATATACTTATAGATTAATTCGTATACCTTCGAGAATAGGGCTCGAAAGTTTCTACCAAGTAGCCGTAAACTACTTGACTACGAATCATAGTGAGAATTTTATTGGGCCTAAGTATAGTTTAAATTAAACTATACTTAGGTTTTATAATATGGTTGCCCCAAAAAAGTTCTAATTAATCATGAAGAAAATTATAAACATACTACATATAGTATGTATTCATTTTGCATCATACTGTATATAGTACAGCAAAATATCCCTATGGTTTTTATGGGCAAATCATAATATTATTTTTAAATTAAGAGAAAAATATATTTAGGAGGTTATTTAAGATGGAAGATAAGATTGTAAAGGAAGGATTGACTTTTGATGATATTTTATTGCAGCCAGCTCATTCTGAGGTATTACCTAAAGAGGTAAGTATGAGTAGTGAATTAACTGATAAGATAAAGCTTAATATTCCAATTATGAGTGCAGCAATGGATACTGTTACGGAAGCTAGACTAGCTATTGCTATAGCTAGAGAAGGTGGATTAGGAATCATCCATAAAAATATGTCCGTTGAAGCACAAGCAGAAGAAGTGGATAAGGTTAAACGCTCAGAAAGTGGAGTTATTGTAAACCCTTTTTATTTAACTCCTGAGGATAAAGTGTATAAAGCGGAAGCACTAATGGCTAAGTATCGTATTTCTGGTGTTCCAATTTTAGACGAAGATAAAAAATTGGTAGGAATTATTACTAATCGAGATTTACGGTTTGAGAATGATTTTGAACAACCAATCAAAAATGTAATGACTGAGGAAGAATTGGTTACTGCTCCAGTAGGGACAAGTATAGAGGAAGCAAAAGATGTCTTACAAGAACATAAGATTGAAAAGTTGCCTTTAGTTGATCAGAATAATGTTTTGAAAGGTTTAATTACAATCAAGGATATTGAGAAGGCTGAACAGTATCCTAACTCAGCTAAAGACAGTCAAGGGAGATTATTAGTGGGCGCTGCTGTAGGAATTGCTAAAGGAACTGGTAAAAGAATTAAAGCTTTAGTGGAAGCAGGCGTAGATATATTAGTGATAGATACAGCTCATGGCCATTCTCAAGGTGTAATTGAGATGGTAAGTAAGGTTAGAGAAAAGTATCCTGAATTAGATATTATTGCTGGTAATGTAGCAACAGCAGAGGCAACACGGGATTTGATTGAAGCGGGGGCTGATGTAGTTAAGGTAGGTGTTGGTCCGGGATCTATTTGTACTACTAGAGTGGTAGCAGGAGTTGGAGTACCGCAAGTTACTGCAGTTTATGATTGTGCTAAGGTAGCGGATGAATATGGAGCTGCTGTGATTGCTGATGGTGGAATTAAGTATTCAGGTGAGATAGTTAAGGCTTTAGCAGCTGGGGCCAAGGCAGTTATGTTAGGTAGCTTATTAGCAGGAACTGAAGAAGCTCCAGGAGAGAAGGAGATTTATAAGGGAAGAAGTTATAAGGTTTATCGAGGAATGGGTTCTATTGGAGCAATGAGACAAGGAAGTAAAGATCGTTATTTTCAAGAAGATGATAAAAAGTTAGTTCCAGAAGGAATTGAAGGAATGGTACCATATAAAGGAGAGTTAGCAGAGACGCTTTATCAACTGGTAGGTGGATTGCGTTCAGGAATGGGTTATTGTGGAACAGGAACAATTGAAGACTTAAGAAAGAATGGTAAGTTTGTAAGGATTACTGGTGCGGGATTAAAAGAAAGCCATCCTCATGATGTTACAATAACGAAAGAAGCACCGAATTATAGTATAGATTAATAAATGAAACGGCCCTCAATCTAGAGGGCTGTTTTATTTATTAGTACAATAATGTGTTAGTGTCAGTAGATATGGTCTTTATAGTTTTCACGGAGAGTCTTGGTTTGTAAGACTCGTAGGATCCGTGTCAGTAAAAAATTAAAGTTCAAAATTCTATGTTTACAAGGGTTAAAGGGTTTGATTTTGACAGACCACAGCCACAGCCACTGACACATTATATCAATAAAGGATTTAAAACTACCTAGATAGAGGAATTTGTTCTTTTCTCAAGAATAATAAAAATAGCCTAAATTAGTTGGAGGAAAAAGATGAGAGGATATTTTATAACTTTAGAAGGAGTAGAAGGTTCAGGAAAATCAACTCAAATAAATTTAATCGAAGAATATTTAATAGAATTAGGTTATCAAGTTCTGACAACCTATGAACCTGGTGACACAAAAATTGGAAAAAAGATCAGAGAGTTATTATTAAATCCTGAGTATGATCAATTAGTGTCTAAGGCTGAATTATTATTATACTGTGCTGATAGGGCTCAACATCTAGCTGAAGTAATTGAGCCAGCTTTGGAAGAAGGAAAAATTGTGATTAGTGATCGCTATATAGATGCTACTGTAGCTTATCAAGGCTATGCACGTGGTTTTGATATTGACTTGATTAAGAAATTAAATAAGATAGCTACAAGTGGTTTAGAGCCTGACTTGACTTTGGTATTAGATATTGATCCTGTTTTTTCTTTAGAACGAGCTAAAAAGGTAACTGCACAATCTGATTTGAAAGGAGATAAGATGGAAGCAGAAAGGATCTCTTTTCATAATTTAGTTAGGGAAGGTTATCTAGCTTTAGCTGAATCTGAGCGGAGGATTGAACTGATTAATGCTAGTTCCTCTGTAACGGAGGTCTTTGCTCAAATCAAATCTACACTTAATAAGCTGGTGATATAAGATGAAGATTCAGAACAAACTAAAGCATGAGTTGAATACAGTCTTGTCAATGAAAGAGAATAAAAAGATAAAATCTACTACAGTAAAGAAGAGTTTTTTAGAAGAGTTGAAGCAAGTTCATGGAGAAGAAACTAAAGCTAGGCTTGATCAACTGTTAGACTTAATTGATCAGCAAGGAGAGAAATTAGCACAGCATAGAACATTTAAAGAGTTTGTAAAGTATAAAAAGATGGTCAGTAGCTTTGTTGAGGAAGTTGTAAGCAAGATGTATCAAGTTAAAGAAGATTATAGTCCAATCCAAGGAAAGGTTTATAATTTGGTTAATAAAGTTGATCAATCTTTAGAAGAATTGACTGAGATGATTATTAATGATCAGTCAGCCCAATTAGAAATTTTAGATAAACTAGATGAAATGAGAGGTTTATTAGTAGATCTTTATAGATAATAAAGGAGAGTAACAGAGATGGCTTTTAATAAGGTAATAGGACAAAACTTAGCTATTACAATTTTAAGAAAACAGTTAGAAAGTGATAGATTGAGTCATGCTTATCTTTTTTTAGGGGAACAAGGAGTTGGCAAGGATATAGCTGCTTTTGAATTTGCTAAAGCAATTAATTGCCAGGAAAAAAATACAGATGCTTGTGATCAATGTATTTCTTGTCGTAAAGCTGATAATCAGAACCATCCAGATATTATAGAGATTAAGCCAGATGGTAAATGGATTAAAATAGATCAAATTCGACAGTTACAGAGGGAAATTTTATATAAACCATATGAAAGCAGATGGAAAATTTATCTTATCCACCAAGCTGACTGTTTAAATCTAGAGGCTGCCAATAGTTTATTAAAGATTTTGGAAGAACCGCCCAGATATGCTATAATAATTTTAGTGCTTGATAGTATAGAGAATATATTACCAACAATTCTTTCTAGATGCCAGTTAGTTAGATTTAGATTATTACCAGATGAGTTAATCAAGCAAGAGTTGATTTCTAACTATAAATTGTCTATGGAAAAAAGTCAACTAATTACTTCTTTAGCAGCTGGTCGTTATAAAACTGCGGTGCAGTTAGTAGAAGACGAAGAGCGATTGGCAGAGAGAGAAGAAATGATAGAGTTGATTCTATCGTTAAAGAATTCAGAACAAGTGATAGTTTTTGAGAGTGCAGAAAGATTATTAGAATATGCAGCTAAGATAAGTCAAACTTTGGAGCTTTTTTTATTATGGTATCGGGATTTATTATTGGTTAAATTAAACCAACTTGAAAGTTTGGTTAATGCAGATTATCGAGATAAATTAACTGAAGAAGCGGAAAGATATAGTGTAGAGGAGATAGAAGAAATAATAAGAATAGTTCAAAATACAAATAATGTAATTAAGAAGTATAATGTTAATTTACAGTTAACGTTAGAAGTGATGTTGCTTAAATTAAGCAAGTTAGGGAGGTAAAGATAGATGGCAGAAGCAATTGGAGTGATCTTTAAAAAAGCTGGTAAGATTTATTATTTTAAAAATGATGACCGGAGTGAACTAAATGTTGGTCAGCAAGTAGTTGTGAAGACGGTTCGAGGGGTTGAATTAGGAGAGGTTGTGACGGATGTTAAGGAGGTAGATGAATCTAAACTAAATAGTCCTTTAAAACCGATTATACGTAAAGCTACCTTGAGTGATATTCAAAAGGCAAAAGAGAATGAAAAGGAAGCAGAAGAAGCATTTGATATCTGTTTAAAAAAGATTGAAAAACATGGGTTGCCAATGAAGTTGATCGATTCTGAATATACTCTTGACAAAAAGAAGTTATTATTTTATTTTACAGCAGATGGGCGAGTTGATTTTAGAGAATTGGTTAAGGATTTAGCTGCTGTCTTTAAAACAAGAATAGAGTTAAGACAGATTGGAGTCAGGGATGAAGCCAAGATGTTAGGGGGGTTAGGTCCTTGTGGTAGGCAACTGTGTTGTAAAACATTTTTAAGAAATTTTGAGCCAATTTCAATTAAAATGGCTAAAAAACAGGACTTATCATTAAACCCTAGTAAAATATCAGGAGTTTGTGGTAGATTGATGTGCTGTTTAAGGTATGAAGCTAAAAATTATTTGAAGACTAAAAAGAATTTGCCTAATATAGGTCAAAAAGTTAAAACTAAAATAGGAATAGGTAGAGTTAAAGATATAAATGTTGTTAAGGAAACAGTAACGGTAGAATTAAGGAATAATGAGGAATTTGAAGTTGATGCTACGGATATCGAGTTAAAAGAGTGTAAAAAAGACAAATAATGTCATTTGTTAGTGAATATAATTATAGTAAAAAATTAGTTTGGGGGGTTGGTAGTGAAAGAAATTATTAGTTTATTAGCACATTTTCAGGAGCAATTGCAGGTGTTGGTTAATGATTTCCAAAAGGTTAAAAATACAGTCTATGATATTTACAAAGAGAATGAGACCCTTAAAGAAGAGAATGAAAATTTAAAGGGGTTATTATTTGAAAAGGAAAAAGAGGAAGAAGAAGGAAAGTCAGCTGATGCTAGTCAGGATAATTTAGCACGACTTTATAAAGAAGGTTTTCATATCTGCCATCTTAATTTTGGTGAAGCTAGAGAAGGAGATTGCTTATTTTGTATGGGTTTATTTGAAGCTGATGAAGAAGTAGAGGTAGATTAAGGGGATGACAGAACTTGAACTCAAGTCAGATGAGCGATTAGACAAACTATTAATTGATGATTTAGAGTTGATTCAAAACCCTAATTATTTTTGCTTCTCTCTAGATGCAGTATTACTGGCTAATTTTGTTAAACCTAAAGGGAATGATCTGGTATTAGATTTAGGGACAGGCAATGGGATTATCCCTCATTTAATACAAGCGAAGTTTAAAATTAAGCAGATTTATGGAATTGATATTCAGGCTGAATTGATTGATATGGCTAGACGAAGTGTTACTTATAATAATTTAGAAGATAAATTAGAGTTTAGAGAACTTGATTTAAAGAGAGCTGTAGAATTTTTTGGAAGGGAAAGCTTTGATTACATTGTCAGTAATCCACCATATTTAAAGAAAGGTGGCGGAAGAATAAATCCTGAGACAAGTGTAGCGATGGCTCGTCATGAGCTAAAATGTAACTTAGAAGATGTGATTAAAGCGAGTAGTCAGTTAGTTAAATATGGAGGAAAAGTAGCTTATGTATATCGAACTCAGCGTTTAGCTGAGTTATTAGCATTATTGGCTGATTATAATTTGGCAGCCAAAAGAATGAGACTGATTTACTCTCGAAAAGATCGTAATGCAAAGTTATTTTTATTAGAAGCCAGTAAAGGTGGAGGGGTTGGTCTCGAAGTTTTATCACCATTTATTATTTATAATAATGAGGGGGACTATACTGAGCAGATAAAAGAAATTTATTATCCGGAGGGGAATGGATAAATTATTTTATGGGACACTATGTTTATATTGTACAATGCAGTGATGATACATTGTATACAGGGTATACAACAGATGTAAACAGGAGAATTAAGGAGCATAATCAAGGAAAAGGGGCCAAGTATACTCGAGGCAGAGGACCAGTTAAATTATGCTATACAGAAGATTATACAACGCGTAGTCAGGCTCAAAAAAGAGAATACATTATTAAACAGTTGACACGACAACAGAAGTTGAAGTTGATTAAGGGGGAGTTGGATGAGTGATGGAAATTTATATGTTTGTGGAACTCCAATTGGAAATTTAGCTGATATTACTCTACGAGCTTTAGATACGCTAAAAGAGGTTGATTTGATTGCTGCTGAGGATACACGGCGAACGCAGAAGTTATTGAATCATTATCAAATTAAGACCAAATTAACCAGTTATCATGAACATAATGCAATCAGTAAAAGCAATCAATTATTGGGCAAGCTAAAGGATGGAGTGAATATAGCCTTGGTCTCTGATGCAGGGATGCCAGGAATTTCTGATCCAGGGTATGAATTGATTAAACTATTACGTAAACAAAGTATACAGGTAATTCCTATTCCCGGGCCAACGGCTGTGACAAGTAGTTTAGTTGTTTCTGGTTTACCAACTGATAGGTTTGTCTTTGAGGGTTTCTTGCCACGTAAAAATAAGGAGCGAAAGAGCTATTTAGAAGGATTAAAGGCTGAAGAGAGAACGATAGTCTGTTATGAAGCTCCTCATCGCTTAGTAGCTACATTAAAGGATATATTAGAAATTTTGGGGGATAGACAGATAGTAGTCTGTAGAGAGTTGACAAAGAAGTTTGAAGAGAAGGTCGGTGGTTTAGTCAGTGAAGTATTAGAAAGGTTTGAAAGAGAGTCTCCACAAGGAGAGATTTCTTTTGTCTTAGAGGGTAAACAAGGTAAACAACAAGAGTTACAAGGGCCTAACTGGGAAGGTCTCTCTATTTTAGAGCACCTTAAACAGAGAATGAAAGAAGGCTTAACTAAGAAGGAAGCAATTAAGAGGGTAGCTCAAGAGCGTGATTTACCTAAAAGTGAGGTTTATCAGATTGGGATTAAAATTAAAGTTGATAAGTAATAGAGGTGCATTGATGAGCAATGCACCTCTATTACTTATGTATGTTATTAAAAAATTAAGCTGTTTCTGACATTTCTTCTAAACAATCAGGACAGATGTTTTTGCCTTTGAAATTAGTGATATTATCAGCATTATTACAGAAGATACAAGCAGGTTCATACTTTTTAAAGATGATCTTTTCTTGATCTACATAAATTTCTAAAGCATCTTTATTTTCAATATTTAACGTCCTTCTTAATTCAATTGGGATTACAACTCGTCCTAATTCGTCTACCTTCCTTACAATTCCTGTTGATTTCATTACAATTCCTCCTCGATTTCTTTTATTTGGTTATTCGACATTGTCTAGATAAATAATAACATATTTTTCAATATAAGTCAATAGCTACAATGATATTTTGGTTAATAAATCTTTTTTCGACAAAAGAACCAAATAAATTATACTAAAATTTATTCAAAAAGTCAATAAAAAAATCTTTTTACAGAAGAAGGGAATAAAACATTAACTGTGAAGAGAAAAATAAGGGTTGGTGATAATATGTTTGAGATAACATCTGGTTTGAAATCATTATTAAAGGATTGTAATCAGAAGTTGAAAGAGAAGTATCAAAATCAAACAAATTTAGAGCAAGAAGAGTTGAGGGATTTAATTGCTCAGAAGATAGGTGAGTTTGTAACCTTAACCGAAATGAGTGAGGTAGAGATTGAAGAGTGGCTAGCAGGGCAAGAGGTTGTAGGAGTGGATGGTTCGATCAATACACTAGGGAAGAATTATCCTCATTATATCACTTTATTACAAGCTTTAGCTAAGAGTACAGATAGAGATAAAGAGGGGATTATTAAGCATGAAGCTTTTAGCCCTTTGCTTGATGAAGATCGAGAAAAGATTCGTAAAAAGACTTATAAGGATAATTTGGCCCAGGAGAATAAGGATGCTATAGTTTATCCCCAAGAAGTGGCAGGTAAGATTAAAAGTTCTTTATTAGCTGCATTGGAGATCTTAGTAGCTAAAGAGAGTATCGTAGAGTGGAACCCGAAATTGATTATGATGGATGGTTCATTGATTAGATATCAGATGCAGGCTGAAGAGGAATGGCAGGAGTTAGTGGAGTTGGCCCTGAAAAATGATGTCTTCCTAGTAGGAATTATAGAAGAGATCGGAACGAATGATCTGAGTAAAAATTTAGCAGATGATTTACCTGACAAGATGATAGAAATGTATGATCGAGAGTTATTATTTGGTTTACTAAAGATGGAAGAGATGATAAAATTAAAAGAGATTAATAGTTTTAAAGGGGAGACGTTAAGTTCAGCATTTTTAAGAACAACTCGTGATCCAGGAGTGATTGGAATTGATATTTTAAAGGAACAAGAGCAGGAAATAGATTTGATTGCTGCTTTAGTTCAATCTTTAACTCCTGCAGCTGGTAGAGGAATTCCAATTTGGTTAGATATTGTTGATGGTGAAGTAAGGATCACTGATAAGATGATGGAACTATTAATTGATAATTATTTAGAGCCCGGTTTAAAGCAGAAATTACTTCATGCTAAATCTTTAGATAGAATTTATTAAGGTGGTGATTTAATGCAGGTAGTAGGTTTGACGACTCAACAGCAGGTCTATGTTGCTTCTCAAAAGCGAAAGTTTAGGATTAATGAGATGCTGAAGATAATTGATTCTGAGTTGGATTATCCATTAGGGGAGGTAGTTGAGACTCAATCTTATAATCGATATATTCCGTTATCGATGGATAAAAGCTTCGTTGATCAGGGAGTGATTGAATCTTTAAAGAGTATAGGTTATAATTTAGCAGAGGATGAGATAAATATTGCCAAAGTAAGGCTATTAGAAGAAGCTCCTTATCCGATTCAGACTGGGGTTGATGTAGATGTACCTAGTTTTGATGAGGTTAAAGATTTATTGGTCAAAGAAAAACCTGAAGAAGGATTAGTTTTAGGGGTAATTAAAGGAACAGAAGAGATGGCTGCAGGGATGGATGATAACTTAAAGGGAATTGCTCCTTTATTGAAAGATGAAGAGGTAATTGAACAACAAGGGATTCCATTTAACTTTGAGTTGAAGGCAATGCATAAATATCCTCATATTGGAATTATTGGCGGTTCTGGTTCAGGTAAATCATTTGGAATGAGGGTGATTTTAGAGGAGTTAATGAAATTAGAAATACCAACGATTGTTTTTGATCCCCATTTTGAAATGGATTTTGCTACTCCTTTTTCTGCCTTAGCTAAAGAAGAACAGGTTGATTTTAATGATAAGTTTGCAGTCTATCAGATCGGTCAAGATGTAGGGGTCAATTTTGCTGAATTATCAACTAAAGATTTAACTGACTTATTAGCAGCTGCTAGTGATTTGAGTGATTCAATGATTAATGCTGTTCAGAAGTTACATCTAAAAAGGGATAGTTTATTGACCTTTGACCAGCGATTAGGTGATTTACAAGAGGCACAGAGATTGGGTCAAAATAGAATTGAACGTGATCTGAAGAATGGAGCTGTCACAGGGAATCAAAAAGAAGAATACAATAATTATTTAGGTTTATTGAGGGAATTTGGTGATCTGCCAGCCAGTTCAATCAGTGGTCTAGCTTGGAGACTGGGTCGGTTAAAGAGAGAAGGATTATTTAGGCATAGTATTGATCAGATAGAAGAGGGGGTTAGAGGCAGGAAGTTGGTTGTAATTCAAGGGCCAATCTGGTTATTACAGGTCTTTGCTACATATGCATTGGGTACTTTATATCGGAAAAGACGTGATTATAAGGATGCTCAATACCGCTGCCAGGAGGCTGACTATTTTCCTCCTTTCGTAGTAGCTACCGATGAAGCTCATAACTTTGCCCCGAAAGGCTATCAATCACCAGCGAATAAGATTATCAAGGAGATTGCTCAAGAAGGACGGAAGTATGGTACTTTCTTAATTTTAGCGACTCAGCGACCGACTTTACTTGATGAGACGGTGACAGCCCAATTGAATACTAAGTTTGTCTTCAGAACGGTGAGGGCAACTGATATTGAAACGATTAAGCAAGAAACAGATCTAACAGCCGATGAAGCCAAGCGATTGCCTTATTTACGTTCTGGAGATGCTTTTGTATCTTCAGCAATCTTTGGGAGAACCTTAGCGATTAGGATTAGGGTAGCTAAGACGACCAGTCCTCATACTAAAAATCCTTTTGAGGAATTAGAAGAGCAGAGTAATCTTGAGTTGGAGCTATTATATGAAGCGATTGTTAATGAGTTACCGATTGCTGGTAATAATATAGCTTTTAAATTAGAGGCGATTAATCAGCGGTTAGGCGTAACGTTAGATGTTGAACAGTTACGTCAGAAATTGAATCTGTTAGCTGAGGAAGGATTGATAGTTGCTGAAGATTCTTTCTTAGGAGATAAGAGTTATCAGGTTAAGGGGTAATTACAATTATGTGTCACAAAGTGACACATAATTGAGTTGACAGTGTACAGTGAACAGTTTACAGTTAAGATCAAAACCTTAAAAAATTAAGACCTCTGAAATGTCTTATGTTCGTAGGTTTAGAGTGATTTTGATTTAAGTTTTTAATGGTTTTCCTTTGTCAACCATCCCTACAGGTCTTTGTCAAGACCTTTCGTGAAAACCATATCAACTGTAAACAGTACACTGATATTTAGTGGCAAAGTGCCACTAAATATCAGTAAAGCTTTAATTTAAATTCACAAAATTTTCACAAGGGATTATTCTTTTTTTGGCGAATAATTATTGATAGGAAAAGTTAATCAAAGGGGGGATTAAATTGAGTAAAAACATAAGCAATTTAGTTAATTTAAATGGGTTAAAGATCAGTCTGCGGGTTAAATTTTTATTCTGGACGATCTTAGCTTTATTAGTTGGCCCAGTAATTGGAGAGTGGTTGAATAATCTGATTAACCAACATATTTATCAAGGGGAATTTTCTGTTTATATTGCTACAGTTGTGAATACGATAACAATAACAGTTGTAATCGTATATTTGACTAATAGATTGATCATTGGTCCGGTTAAACAGATGGCTAATATGCTACAGGCGATGGGGGAAGGTGATCTTGATCTTGAGACTGTAGATGTCAAGCGGAGTGATGAGATTGGCTTTTTGCAACGGGAGTTGAATCAGATGATGATCAATATGACTCAGATGATGGAACGAATTGATCGTACAACAGAAAGGGTCAGTCAAATTAGTGATGATTTATCTACAGCATCTGATGAATCAGGTGAGATGGCGGAACAAGCTTCTGCTGCTATTCAACAGGTAGCAACTAGTTCAGAACGTCAAGTTAGTTTGGTTCAAAATTTAGCAGCTGATCTGCAAAATATTGGTGGAACAACGACTGATGAAGAGCAAGTTTCGATTAAGGATATTTCTCAGGCTGCTAATGAAGGTACTGAAATCATTAATAATGCTGTAAATTCAATGCAAGAGGTCAATCAAAGGATTACTAAATCAGCTACTACAGTAGAGCAATTAAATGATTTCACCCAAGAGATCAGTCAGTTTGTCGATGTGATTACTAATATAGCAGAGCAGACTAATTTGTTGGCCCTAAATGCTAGCATTGAAGCAGCACGGGCAGGGGAGCATGGACAAGGATTTGCAGTAGTGGCAGAGGAGATTAGACAGTTAGCAGTTGAATCTAATACAGCAGCTGAAGATATCGTTGGGCTAATCAAGGAGATGAAAGAGCGTTCTCAAAATACTGTGGAAGTAATGAAAGATGGACGTACTAAGGCTGAATCTGGAATGGAGATTATTAACCAAGCAGATGACGTATTTGTAAATATTAAAGGAAGGGTCAACAGCATGGATTCAACGCTGGAACAACTTGTTTCTAATATGGATGAAGTGGCTAGCTTTACTGAAGAGGTTGCTGCTTCAGCAGAAGAGGTTGCTGCAATCAGTGAAGAACAGTCTGCTGAAGCTCAACAGACTGCGGCTATTGCGGCTCAGTTGGATCAGATGCTCGATGATTTGAATGGGTTAACGGATGAGGTTGAATTATATGATCAGTAAAGCTAATTACCTTGACAAATCTAGTTTGATGATGTATATTTTTTAAGTAGGTTGGGATGATAATATATAAAAGCAGTTTATAATTGACAATTGATAATTGATAGTTAAAATCAAAGATAAAAAGTAATAAAAATTAATAGTAAGCAAAGGCAATGAAGGGGAGAGTAGAGAAGATAAGTGCCCAAGGTCTTTAGGGCAGTTATCGATCACGAAGGGTTCGAAGAACCCGGAGGGGTTTCTCCACTTGATAGATGAAATTGATAATGAACAAAAGCAATGAAAGGGAGAGTAAGTATTTCAATTCATTTACAGAGAACTGGGGAAGTTGAGAACCAGAATGAGGAGAGTACTGAAGATGGCCTTGGAGTAGAGAAGATAAGTGCCCAAGGTCTTTAGGGCAGTTATCGATCACGAAGGGTTCAAAGAACCCGAAGGGACTTTTCCACTTGATAGATAAAAGTTAATAATGAATAAAAGCAATGAAGGGGAGAGTAAGTATTTCAATTCATTTACAGAGAACTGGGGTAGCTGAGAACCAGAATGAAGAGAGTACTGAAGATGACCCTGGAGCTGACTAGTTGAAATTCAGTAGGCTAGAACGGTTAGCTACCGTTATTTAGCTAGAGAGTGGCTATTATAGCAATTAGGGTGGTACCGCGATGGAAACCTCTCGTCCCTAACTTTAGGGATGGGAGGTTTTTACATTTAATATTTAATAGTGAATAATGAATAGTTAAAAACATAAAAGCAAAAAAATAAAAAAAGGAGTTGAGAATAAAAAATGAGTGACAAGACTTTTTATGTTACAACACCGATTTATTATCCGAATGATAAGTTGCATATTGGTCATACTTATACTACTACAGCAGCTGATACGATTGTTAAGTTTAAAGAGTTACAAGGTTATCAGACAGAGTTGATTACTGGATCTGATGAGCATGGGCAGAAGATTGCTCAAACAGCGGCTAAACATGGTCAAGAGCCACTTGAGTATGTAGATGAAATAGTAGATACATTTAAACAGCTATGGGCCAAGCTTGAGGTCGATTATACAGAGTTTGTCAGAACTACAAGTGAAGAGCATAAGCTGGATGTCCAACAGATCTTTAAGAAGGTTTATGATCAAGGAGATATTTATAAGGATAAGTACCAAGGCTATTATTGTACTCCATGTGAAACTTTCTGGAAGGAAAGGCAGTTGGATGAAGATAACAATTGTCCGGACTGTAATCGAGAAGTTGAATGGATGGAGGAAGAGAGTTACTTCTTTAAAATGTCAAAGTATGAAGAGCAGTTATTAGACTTTATTGAAGAGAATCCGGACTTTATTCAACCTGCTAAGCGGAGAAATGAGATGATCAACTTTATTGAGGATGGCTTAGAGGATTTGTGTGTCTCTCGGACAACCTTTGATTGGGGAATTCCAGTTCCAGTTGATGATGATCATGTGATCTATGTCTGGTTTGATGCCTTAACTAGCTATTTGACAGGAATTGATTTTAGACGTGATGAGGAGAAGTTTAATCAGTTTTGGCCCGCTGATATCCATATAGTTGGTAAGGATATTTTACGGTTCCATACAGTGATTTGGCCCGCTATCTTGATGGCAGCTGATTTACCATTACCTAAGCAGGTATTTGGACATGGCTTCTTATTAGTAGAAGGGGGTAAGATGTCTAAGTCTAAGGGAAATGTAATCGATCCAGTCAAGCTGATTGATGATTTTGGGGTTGATGCTGTCCGTTATTACTTATTGCGTGAGATTGCTTTTGGCTCTGATGGTTCTTACTCTACAGAATCATTTATTCAGCGAATTAATGCGGATCTGGCTAATGATTTAGGTAATTTATTGAACCGAACAGTGGCAATGGTCGATAAGTACTTTGCTAGTCAGATTCCAGCTGCAACAGTAGAGACAGAGTTTGATCAGGATCTAGAGCAGGTAGCTCAAGATTCGTTAGTAGCAGTGGCAGAGAATATTGAGCAGTTACAGTTCAGTACTTCCTTAGAAGAGTTATGGGTCTTGATTAGACGGACGAATAAGTATATTGATCAGACAGAGCCTTGGGTTTTGGCTAAAGATGAAACAAAGCATGATAAGTTAGGAACAGTGTTATATAATTTGTTAGATAATTTAAGAAGGATTGCTATTGCATTAGTACCTTTCATGCCTCAAGCACCAGCTAAAATTTGGGAGCAGTTAGGAATTACAAAGGATTTGACAGAACAGAGCTGGGATGATGTTTTAGCTAAAGGGCAATTAGAAGCAGGAACTGAGGTCAATAGTGGTGAACCACTCTTTCCAAGAATCGATCTAGAAGAGTATTATGAACAATTGGAAGAGGAAGCTGAAGAGGAGGAAGATAAGATGGCAGAAGAAGATTATATTAATTTTGATCAGTTTGGTAAATTAGATTTGAGGGTAGCAGAGGTATTAGAAGCAGAAAAGATTGAAGGTAGTGATAAATTACTTAAGGTACAGGTTGACTTAGGTACTGAAGAGCGACAAGTGGTAGCAGGAATTTCTAAGTATTATGACCCAGAAGAGTTAGTTGGTAAGAAGGTTGTAATGGTTGCTAATCTTGAGCCAGCGACTATCTTTGGAGTTAAATCTAATGGAATGATCTTGGCAGCATCTAATGATGAAGGAGATTTGACAATAACAACGGTTGAGCGTGATATAGCAGCTGGAGCTCAAGTAAAGTAGGTGATAATATGTTAATAGATACTCATGCCCATTTGGATTTTGATCGTTTTGAGAAAGACCGTCAAGAAGTGATTGCTAGAGCACAAGAGAAAGGAATCAGTACGATCATTAATGTCGGTGCTGATATGCAATCGAGTGAGAATTCGGTTGAATTGGCTAAAGAGTATGACTTTATCTATGCTAGTGTTGGTGTTCATCCTCATGAGGCTAAAACGGTAACGGCTGATGATTATCAGAGGTTGAAGGAGTTGGCCCAGCAGGAAAAAGTAATTGCTATTGGGGAGATAGGACTTGATTATCATTATGATAATTCTCCTCGTGAGATACAACAGGAAGTCTTTAGAGAGCAGTTACAGGTTGCTAGAGAGGTTGGCTTACCGGTTGCGATTCATAGTAGAGATGCTAAAGATGATACGTTAGAGATTTTAAAGGAGGAAGCAAGCGGTTTAGAAGGTGTGATGCACTGTTATGCTTATGATTTTAATGTAGCACGGAAGGTATTACGGCTTGGTTTTCATATTGCTTTTGGGGGAGTAATTACCTTTAATAATGCTAGTAAGTTAAGAGATGTGGTTGATAAGGTCTCTTTAGATAAGATCTTATTAGAGACTGATGCTCCTTATTTGACTCCAGATCCTCATCGGGGCCAACGCAACGAACCAAGTTATGTTAAAGAGGTAGCAAAGAAGGTTGCCGAGATAAAAGGAGTTAGCTTAGAAGAAGTTGCTCAACAGACAACTGCTAATGCAAGGAAGTTATTTAATATTTATTAATAGCTAATTAAGGTACTGGCTACTTAAGTGACCAGTACCTTAATTTAATAATTGAGAACTGATTTTAATCGTATATTGTAAATTGTCAATTCAAATAGGAGTGGATATAGATGACGATAGCATATCAAATAGGGGATAGATTATATCTTAATTTGACCAATCAATGTAGTAATGACTGTAAGTTCTGTATTAGAAGATTTCAGGCGGGGGTTGGGGGCTATGAATTATGGTTTGATCAGGAGCCGGCAGTTGAGGAGATTATTGCTGAGCTAAAAGAGGAAGATATTGAAGATTATCAGGAGGTAGTCTATTGTGGCTATGGGGAACCGTTGGTCAGAGTAGATGCTTTAGTGGCAAGCAGTAAGTTTTTAAAGGAGAACTACCCTGAGGTTAAGATCAGATTAAATACTAATGGTCAAGCAAATTTAATACATCAGAAAAATGTAGCCCCTAAGTTAGAGGGATTGGTTGATATTATTTCGATCAGCTTAAATACTGCTACTGCCTCATCTTACCAGGAGTTGTGCCAATCAGAGTTTGGAGCAGAGGCATTTAGAGCAATAATTGAGTTCATCAAAGAGTCGAAGCAGTTTATTCCTAAAGTTATCATCTCGGTAGTTGATCACTCTGATGTAGATATAGCTGCGGCAAGGGAGATAGCAGAGGAGTTAGATGTTGAGTTTCGGGTGAGGAGCTTTTCGGAAAATGAGAGAGAGAGTTAAAGGAGAAAAAGATGATTAAAGAAGTGATTGTAGTTGAAGGTAGGGATGATTTGGCGGCGGTTAAGGCAGCAGTCGATGCAGAAATAATAGTGACGCAGGGGTTTTCATTATCAGATGAGGTAATGGCTAGAATTAAGTTGGCCCAGCAGAGAACAGGGGTTATTATCTTTACCGATCCTGACCATGCTGGTAATTTGATTCGCAAGAGGATTAAAGCAGAGGTAGCTGGTTGTAAGGATGCTTACTTGACCCAAGCTGATGCTTGGCAGGCGGGTGATATTGGGATTGAAAATGCTAAGCCAGAAGTAATTAAAGAGGCTTTGGCTAAAGCGAAGGTGACACATATAGAAGAGGAAGAGCAATTTAGTAAGGATGATCTAGTAATGACCGGTCTAATTGGTCAGCCAGGAGCTAAGGAATTGCGAACTAAGGTCGGTAAGGAGTTAGGAATTGGGTATGCTAATGGTAAGCAGTTTTTGCAACGTTTAAATAGTTATCAGATCAGTCGAGAAGAGTTTATTGTTGCTGTAGAAAAATTTAATTGAGGTGAAATTAATGGAAATTGCAAGGAAGACGAGAGAGATACTAAGAGAGCATAATCTAAGATTGAAGAAAGGTTTGGGACAGAACTTTTTAGTCGATACTAGTATTTTAGATCAAATAGTGGAAGCAGCTGAGTTAAGTGAAGATGAGACGGTGATTGAGATTGGGCCGGGGATTGGTGCTTTGACGGAGAAGTTGGCCCAGTCTGCTGGTCAGGTGATTGCTGTAGAGTTAGATCAGAGATTGATTCCGATTTTAGAAGAGAATTTAGCTGCTTATGATAATGTGAAGATTATTGAAGGGGATGCATTAAAGGTTGATTTTGATCAATTAGCAGCAGGAGATTATAAAGTAGTTGCTAACCTGCCATATTATATTACGACTCCAATTTTAAGGAGATTGTTAGAGGAAGATTTTAATGTAACAGATATATTTGTGATGGTACAGAAAGAAGTAGCAGAAAGGATGGCAGCTCAGCCAGGAGAAAAGAGTTATGGTGTTTTATCTTTTGGGGTACAGTATTATACTCAAGCTGAAATTCAATTTAAGGTACCTTCTTCCGTCTTTATTCCACAGCCTAAAGTCGAATCAGCTGTTATTGGGCTAAAGTTATTAGAGCAACCAAGGGTTGAAGTAATAGATGAAGATTTCTTCTTTAAAGTAATACGAGCTTCTTTTCAACAGCGAAGGAAGATGATCAGAAATTCATTGAGCAAGGCAGCTAATATTAATTTAAGTCGCGAGGTAGTTGAGCAGGCTTTAGAAGAGGTGGGAATTGATTCACGAATTAGAGGGGAAAAGTTGAGTTTAGAGGAATTTGCTAGCTTAAGTAATCAACTTTACATACTTAAGAAAGAGAATCAGTAAATAGTTGATAATTATGTCTTAGTTTGTTATAATTAATTGTTTGACTTGTTATTTTATTTTTGGTATAATTAGTAAGAGAAGTTCAGAAGGGTGGGTAGAGATGTCAAATAATATTTTAAATCAAATTAAGAGTGATTTGGATTCTTTTGTAGGTAAAGAGGTTCATTTAAAAGCTAATCAAGGGCGACGTAAGATTATGGAGAAAGAGGGAGTCTTAGAAGAAACATACTCTAACGTATTTGTTGTCAAAGTTGACGATAATCAAACTCCACGCCGTATTTCATATAGCTATGCCGATGTATTGACAGAAACTGTTGAGATCAAGATCAAAGAAAATAATATGAAGATTGGATGCATCAGTATTTAAAACTCCTCAGTTGAGGAGTTTTTTTTACTATTAAGGAAATTATGTTTTTCAGAGGTTGTGGATAACTTTTATTTTTAATGGTTTTCTTAACCTTAGATTTAGTTTTAGAGTATGGCAGAAGGTCATTTTTTTATTCCCCTTCCTTTCACAAAAATTGGTTAGTTGAATAAACTGATAGTAGCTGAAAGGAGGGAGATGATGAAGAGGATTAAGAGTGTAATTGATAAATATAAGTCTCAACTTTTTGCCTTAGAAAATGTAGTAGGAGTTGGCTGTGGATATAAAGAGGTTAATGGTAGAAGAAGTAATGAAGAGTGTATTGTGATCTTAGTGGAGAACAAGCTGGCTAAAGATAAGTTGAATAAAAATCATATCATACCACAGACTATTGAGCAGCAGAAGACTGATGTTATCGAAGTTGGCAAGGTAGAGTTATTGAGCTCTGATAAGGTTAGAACAACTAAATTAAGACCTGCTCAACCTGGAGTAAGTGTTGGACATTATAAGATTACAGCTGGAACCTTTGGAATAGTTGTTAAAGATAAAAAGACAAACGAGCCATTGATCTTATCTAATAATCATGTCTTAGCGAATATAACAGATGGAAGTGATGGTCGAGCTGAAAAAGGGGATATTATTTTGCAACCAGGAAGTTATGATGGAGGGAAGGATGAGCAAGATGTAATTGGTCACTTAGAGCGATTCATACCGATCTATAATGAACAACCTTCAACTTGTCCTCTATTGCGGGGACTTACTAGAGTGTTGAACGGATTTGGTAGATTATTTAAGTTTCCTTATCAGATGGAACCTCTGACAGTAGAGAATAAGGTTGACGCAGCTGTAGCTAAGCCTAAATCACTTGAATTAATTGGAACAGAGATTATGGGCTTGGGAGAAGTAGAAGGGACAGCTGAACCTATAGTAAATATGAGAGTCAAAAAAAGTGGTAGAACGACTGGAGTTACAGAATCAAGAATCAAAGCGATTGGTGTGACAATTAATGTTCAATTATCGGATACAGAATCGGCAGTATTTACAGACCAGATAGTAACTGATCCTTTTTCTATGCCTGGAGATAGTGGTTCTGTAGTGATTAATGATGATAATAAAGTTGTAGGTTTGTTATTTGCTGGTTCAGATAAGAGTACGATCTGTAATAGAATTGATAATGTCTTAGAAGCCTTAGATATAATTATTGAACCAAACTAACTACCAAAAGTTACCTTAATCTTTAAAAAGTTGTCATGGTATAATTAAACTAACTAAGGTAATAGGAGGCTGACTGGTAGATGAAAGCAACAAAATTAGTAAGTTTGGTACTTATATTTGCTTTAATTATGCCTACAGTATTTATGATAACAATGGAGACTTCTTATGCAGCTACTAGTAGTTTAGGGTTAGCTTCGGGAAGTGGTTTTTGGAATTTTTTACGGGGGTTACTAGGTTTTTTTCTTTTTGAACGCTTTGTAGGTCAAGATGATGAAGAGGTTAGTGAATCTGGGCCAAGTGATTCGGATACTGCTGAGCAGGATAGTTCAGAGCAGAACTCTAGAGAACCAATTGCTGAAGAGGAAGAAGAAGAGCAAGTAGTTCGAGGGTCTGATTGGACTGAAATAGAAGTAACCAGTATAACTGCTACCGAAAGAGAGATGTTGGAGCTGGTCAACCAAGAGCGAAGAGCTAGAGGTTTAAATGAGTTGAAGGTTGATTATAAGTTGGTCAAGGTAGCTAGGGCCAAAAGTCAGGATATGATCGATGAGGACTACTTTAGCCATAATTCTCCGAATTACGGTTCTCCTTTTGATATGCTGAAGAGAATAAATGTCAGTTATAACATAGCTGGGGAGAATCTAGCAGGGGCTTCGCGAGTAGAGTTGGCCCATCAGGAGTTGATGAATAGTCCTGGACATAGGGAGAATATCTTACACTCTGATTATACCCATGTTGGGATAGGAATTATTGAAGGTGGGCGTTATGGTAAGATGTATACCCAGATTTTTGCAAACTTAAAATAGTAAATATCTTTATAAAAAGGAGCTGATTTTTAATCAGTTCCTTTTTCGATCTTAACCTACAGTTAGGAAGGTAACTACATTCTCGTTTTTAAGGAACAATTTTACATCATTTCTAATAAGATATATTAAAGTTAGTAGAAAGGATGATTGTAATTAATGAACAATTATATTATTCAACTGTTTTTTTTAGTGGTAGTACTGAGCAAAATCATATATTTATATATGATTGTTAGTTATTATTTAATAATCCAGCAAAAAGAGAAGCAAAAATTAGAACGAGATGACCAAGTTGGCGCTAAAGATTTGGATAAAGAAGAGATTGAGCGTTCTTATATCAGTTTATTTTAAGATAAACAGTGGACTCTAGCTAATGATAATTAATCTAAATTAACAAAAAGAGAAGTAGAGCATATAATATAGTAATAAAAAGAGTACTCTCAGCTAAAAGGAAATATTGGAAGACTGAGTATTTAGTCTTAGGATGCTTTGCAATTATTGATGGTTTAAGTGTTTGTGGTTTTATGATTTTGAACTCAATTGTAAATTGTAAATTGTAAATTGTACACCAAGACGGGAGTGCAGAGAAACTTAGTTATCTGCGAAGTACTGTAGTGATAGGTTTAAATTTAGCTGAGAGTACTAAAAAACAGAAAGGAGGGGTAACGATGGCAGAAGAGACTACTGAACAGCAAAGACGTAGACCTCCTAAGAGACGTCCTAAGAAGAAAGATTTTGTAAAGGTTTTGAAACGTTTAGCTAAATGTAATAAGCCCGTAACTATCATAATTAGATCAGGAGCAAACTGTTGTGAATTGACAGGTTGTATAGGGGAAGTAACAGATGAGTTTGTTGTCTTAATTGCTAGTAATAATGTCTGTATCAGAAAATATATCAGAACAGATTGTATCTGTGCAGTAATCGAGCCAACTGAGGTCGATAAGGGTAAAAGAAGAAGAAGAAAAAAGAGATCAACAAGCTTAGAAGATGAGGATTAATCTAATAAAGGGGCGGCTGGAAGTTTCCGGTCGTCTTTTTTGATTTTATTAACATAATGACAAAGAAATCATATAATGTAATAACTCAAGTTAAGAAAGGAGGGATGAAGATGGCAGAAGCTCAAAGCCATAAAAGAAAGACTTTTGTAGGTGTGTTAAGACGCTTAGCTAAGAAGAATAAACCAGTTACAATTATAATTACCTCAGGAAGAAATTGCTGTGAATTAACTGGATGTATAGGGGAGATAGTAGGAGATGAATATATCACTTTGATTAATCCTAATAATGTCTGTGATAGAACCTTTATCAGAATCGACTGTATCTGTGCTGTGATTGATGAAACCTGTGGTTGCTAAGTAGTTAACAAATCAAATCAATGGTTATTGGTTGGAGCTTGCTCTGACCAATAACTACTTTAAACTTAATTTATTTTGGAGTTACATAGCAAGTTTGTGGTTTAACAATTTATAAAGCTGAGGCATATTATAGATTAGCCAGAATGAAGAAAGGGGGAGTTATAGTGGTTGAGATTGAACATGGTAAGAAGGAACAATTTTTGAAAGTATTGAGGCGTTTTGCAAAGAAGAATAAACCAATAACAGTTATAATTAAATCAGGTCAAAATTGCTGTAGATTTACTGGATGTATAGGTGAGATAGTAAGTGGTGAGTATATTACGCTAATTACAAGTAATAATGTCTGTGTTAGAACTTATATTAGGATAGATTGTATCTGTACTGTAGTTGATGAAGTTGAAGGTGTTGATAAACTTTACGAAGTTGAGGAAGTTGATGAAGTTAAAACTTATGAAAGTGAAGATGAAGAAGACGATAATGATAAAACTGGCAAGAGTGATAATAATGATGAGTGGTGGCATGATATATAAAATTATTTTAGAAAGAGTATTTAAAATCAAATTAGGAAGGGGGGAGAATGGGTGGAAGATGATTTGAAAGATGTAGATTTTTTAGAGGGGTTACTAGAAAGGCTAATGATTGAATTATTAGAGCATAAGGGCCAACCAACGAGAAATCCTTCTACTCCTTCATTAAATGACTTCTCTGAAGTAGATAGTGCAGATATTGACCTTAGTGCTAAGGATGCAGATCAATTATTGGAATTTCTTACTCAGGCACTTAAAAGAGCAGACTTTAAAGAGGAGATTTCGACTGCGGAGGAAGAGGAGTTAGCTGATAAATTTAAAGAAGAGAAAGGAGGACAGGAGATGGAAGATGAAGCGATCAAGATCAGGAAGCTAGGAGAGTTAAATAATTTAAAAGATAAAATACATAAGTTAGAAAAAGAGTTAGAAGAGGTTAAAAAAGATAAACACCAAGCGATTACTAAAGAAAATGATCAGCAAGGTGATTTTAAAGAACTACAAGAAGAGCTTAAAGAATTAAGGGACGAATTAATTGCAGTCAAAAAGGAAAAAGTAGAGAGTTCAAGCTCTAGAAGCAGGCATGACTTTAAAGCAGAATTAAAAAAGCATGTTAAAAACTTTGATTTTGTTAAATTGATCATCATAACTGGGGATAGCTGTTGTGAGATTATTGGGGCCTTATTTGAGATTTATAGTGATTTTGTAATCGTACTTGCTAATGGTAATCGATTGATCAAGGTTCCAATCAAGAAGATAGCAGCCTTAGAGAAGATAAAATCGAAGAAGAAGAGAAAGAAGGATGATAAATCGGACTCAGATGATCAGTTATCTACACAGGAGCAGAATTCTCCGGCAACAGAGAAATATCAAGAGGAAGCTGGTACTGCAGCTAAGAAAGAGCAAGATGATGAAGAAGCGGAAGATGAAAAAGATTCTCAAGCGGAGGAAGATGATGAGTTAGAGCAACAAACAAATCTTCAGGTCTTATAAATTTGAGCTAAAATTTGATAGGTTAATTCCATTTGAGCTAATTCTATTAGGAGTTAGCTCAATTTTTAATTTGAGATAAAGCAATTTTGTAATATTTTATTTAGTAGTAGATTAAATTTTAATAGAAGCTCAAAAATTGAGAAGTGATCAGGGGGTTGAAATAGTGGGGTATCATTCTAAAATTACTTTTAAGGAGCAGATAAAAAGACAAATAGGTCAATTTACTGTGATTATAATTAAATCAGGGGCCAACTGTTGTGAACATAAAGGGATTGTATGTAGTGTTGAGAAAGATTTCTTGGTACTGCTTAATAATAACTTAAAGACTGAAATCTTTCTTGATGCTATCGTAGCTATAAAAAGGCCAATTGAAGGAGTTAAAAGACACCAAGGTCATGGTGACTGTTCTAACTAAGGTTATTAGTTATAAAAAAAGGGGGATGACCATGGAAGAGTATAGTGAGGAAGTATTAGATTCTTCACAATTTGCCAATTCGACAATAAATAATTCCAGTTTTACTATAGAAGAGATAGATTTTTTATTGAACAATCTCAGTGATTATGAAGTTGATAATTCTCTAAGTGAGACTGAACAGGAACTAATTGATTTTTTAGTAATCCAATTAGAGAAATTAAAGAAAAGAAAGGAAGAAGAGAGGAATCAAGCTCAAACTATAGATGAAACTAAGGTTAATTCTCAAGCTGAAGAGTTAGAATCAAGCTCAAGAGTAGAAAGATGTAAAAAACCAAAAGATAAAGATTTAATTAATTTAAAAAGAAGACTTGAAGAGAAGAGAGGAGAGTTTTTAGTAGTCAATGTAATGACAGGAGGTGATTGCTGTCAATTAAAGGGAGTATTATGTGATATAGCAGATGAATTTATTACTTTAATTGATAAGAATCTGTTGATTTATATTAAAATAGAAGAGATAGCTTCAATTAAGAGGAAGGTCGATTCTTTTAAATGTTATCAGGATATTAGTCAAGGAGGGGGTTCTAGGATAAAGCAGCAAAAGCAATCTTATACTGATGATGACTATCAAAACCAATTTTCTTTTGAGCAAGTAGAGAAGCAATTAGAAGATGATCCAGAGGAAGTTGAAGATGAGCAAGCACAAGGTTTTGACTATCAAAATCAGGCTAGTGGAGTGAAGATAAATAAAGCGGAGAAGTTTTATACTGATTTTGAAGAATAGATTAAACTAGTAAAGGAGAAGAAGAGTCTCCTCCTTTGACTGTGAAATTTTTCCTCAACAAGGTGAAGAACATCTCTTTTTAGGGATAACAGCAAGGAAGAGTAGAACACATTTATTAATTTTTCTTTTAGTGGTCAATTGGACGATCACATCTTCTATTTTGATTTTGATATCTTCAATTTTAACTCTTTTGGGTAATCTAATAAAAGTACAAAAAGGGAAAGTAAATTTGGCAGCATGGACTGTCTGTTCTGGTTTATTAGCTACGTAAAATATCTTTTGTGTTATCTTGCCTTTGATTATTACTTTAGGGCCTTGAGGGGTCTTGATTATTTTATGGGAGCTAATACTTGGTCTGATCAGTATTTTAGCTAATTGTTCTATATCAGGTTTTGCTTTGGGGATGACTAGGCTTTTTTCTTTGATTATCTCTTTACAAACAGCATTGGATGGTAAGCATTTCAGATCTTCTTCGATGGTGACTAACTCATATAACTTATCCTTTTCGTTAAAATCTTCCAATCTAAAGACCTCCTTTCACTTTGTTCTAATATATTTATATTCACAACTGGGGATTTTGTTCCTACGAGTTAGTACTAGTTCTAGATTTAGTTGTTTTAAAAAAGTAATATCTGCTAGTAGCTTTCCATAATTATATAAAGAGTTAATAGATTAAAATTAGATATACTTGCTATATGTTTAATGCAAGAGGGGGAAGAATAATGTCAGATTTTAAAATATCAACAGAAGATGAAATAAAGCTACTAAATGAGAGGTTAGAGTCAATTTCTCTTGAAGAAAGCTCTTTAGCCTATTTTTTTAACTCTCAAACGGAAAAAATTCAAAGAATCTCTGAGAAAGAATTATCTTCCCCTCAGGATATGATTAACTTTCAACATGAAGTATTAGCTATTATGAAGGATAGTGTAAAGCTACAGATTTTATTACAGTGTAAAGTAGAAGAAATATTAACAGGGAGTAGTTTTAAGGGTAAAAAAAAAGATGTGATTATGATAATATAATTGCTTTAAGCAGTATTGAATTAGATAGAGTACTGGATTTGATAGAAGCAATTGTTTTCTTGGAAGCAGTGTTAGATAATTTTTTAAGTGTTGAACTTAAAGAGAGTAAGAAATTGATTCATAACGATTATTTTTCCAAGGAAGAGTCTTTAGATTTTCAAAAGGTTACTGAGTCAATTATTAAGAATGGAAAGAGATTGAAGAATTTATTACAGTCTCTGCTAGAAGAGGTGCAAAGTTGTTTAGAGCAAATTTAGAGAGATTATTATCCTTTATGGAGGCGAGAAAGAATGTCAATGCCCAAAATACCGAAAAGGGATCAAGAGGGTGCTTTGATAGATCTATTGGAGTCGGTTGCATTAGAAGAGGCGGCGTTGGCCCATCTGATAAATGCTGAGGCTGAAAAGGCTCAAAAGATTGCTAAGGACTGTAATGTTACTGCTCAAGAGATGATTGAATTTCAAAAGAGCATCTCTAAGGTGATGAAGAATATTATAAAAAAAGAGATGTTATTGCAATTTAAGCTAGAAGATATTTTAGAATTTAAGAAAGATAGTAAAGATAAGTTGAAGAATGATTGTGGTAAGCTGAAGAAGACTGACTGTGAAGACAAGTTTTAAGAGGATTATGACTATTAAAAATAGAATGATTGATTACAAAATCATCCTGAAAAGGATGATTTTTATTGTTGTAACGCTTAACTATCTTTTACCATAGTATATATGGAATCAATAAATAGAGCTTTAATTTTATTTGAGGCTTAATACTTAAAAAGGGGAGAGGGTAGAGATGTCAGAGCCAGTAATACCAGATAGAACTCAGGAGGAAGCTTTAACCGATTTATTGGAGTCAATAGCATTAGAAGAGACTGCATTGGCCCATTTTATGAATGCAGAAGCAGAAAAGGTGCAAGCGATAGCTGGGATGATGGAAGATGGAACTGTAGGGCCAGTTCAGGCAATTGAACTTCAAAAGAGTGTAGCAAAAGTGATGAGAACTCCAATTAAAAAGCAGATGTTATTGCAATTTAAGTTAGAAGATGTATTAGAGTTTAAAGAAAAGTTAGAACTAGATAATAGCTAATACATAGCCTCCTATTCTTTTAGAATAGGGGGTTTTTAGTATTTAGAAATAGAATTAAAATGTTTACTTGTAACAAAAAACCAATTGAAACATATTATATATCAAATTCAAGAAAAAGGAGGATTTCAAGATGTCAGCACCTGAAATACCAGATAGAACTCAGGAAGAGGCATTAACTGATTTATTAGAATCAATTGCATTGGAAGAGACAGCGTTGGCCCATATTTTGAATGCTGAAGGAGAAAAGATTCAGGCAATAGCTCAAATGATGGAAGATGGAGATATTGATCCTGAAGATGCAATTGAACAGCAAGAGGCTGTCATGAGAATGTTAAGAATGCCAATTAAAAAGCAGATGTTATTACAGTTTAAGTTAGAGGATGTTTTAGATTTTAAAGAAGAGTTAGAGTTTAATAACGATAATGATAACGATAATGATAACGATTAAGAAAATTATACTTTAAAGATTATTAAAGGGGCTAAGAAGCCCCTTTAATAAATTATAATGATATTGGAAGCTTGTTAACATTTTTTACAAAAGGGATATAATAAAGTAGAAATGAATAAAGTGGGGTGAAAAAATAGCATTTAGATTATATGTATAATGAATTTGTGATTGATGGTTGTTGTTGAGTCTTAAATTATATTTTAGAAAGGAGGAATGTTAAATGTCGGCACCGGAAATACCAGAAAGAACCCAGGAAGAAGCATTAATCGATTTATTAGAATCAATAGCATTAGAAGAGACAGCGTTGGCCCATATTTTGAATGCCGAAGGTGAAAAGATACAGGCAATAGCTCAGATGATGGAAGATGGAGATATTGACCCTGAAGATGCAATTGAACAGCAAGAAGCTGTTATGAAAATGTTGAGAATGCCAATTAAAAAGCAGATGTTATTACAGTTTAAGCTAGAAGATGTCTTGGATTTTTTAGAAGATTTGCCACCAGTACCACCTGAGCCACCAATTGAAGTGCAAACTAATACAGTTACTGCTACAGGTTTTTTTAATAATATAGCTGTTACAGATACTGCTACTGCTTATTATAATGTTGAAGTAGTTGAAGAGAATAATAATGAGGAGGTGAATGTACAATGACTAGACCTTCCGTAGAAGAGATTATGAGATGGCTAATTATTGGGATGAGACCATCAGAGGCAGGAGAAGCTGTGACCATCGGCAGTAGTCAAGAGATTGGAGCTAACCGTCAGACTTTGTCAGGTGGAAATCCAGGAGATCCTTTTGTATCACCAATAACCCCAAGCATTACTCCACCATATCCATCACCATCTAGTCCTAATCTTCGTAGTGTGTTTTTTCCTGACCCAAGCGAACCGACAAATCCTAATCTAAATCGGTGGCTGTGGGACTCTAATGAAGAAGCACATTTCCTCCCCGATGCTAATTTGCTCTTTCGCGGCGTGGATTGGACTGGTAATGTCGCAGTAACTAGTTCAACAGGCACTTATTCACTCCAAGATATAAATGTATTTGCAGATATAGGATTTGCTACCACATGGGAAGAAGCTGCAGATGATGTAGAGAATTCTTATTATTTTGATGAAAATTCTTTATCAGGCGTTTTAATGTCAGATGCTTCACCAGATCCAGCTAGAGGCTGGGTGGCTCCATTCGATCATACCCAGTTAATTAATGATTTGCGCGAATGGAGAGAGTTTATAAGAAATTTACCGAGAGATGCCTTTTTCAATTCTGGAGATCCAGCAAATCCCCGTGATGTAATCAATCGTAATTCTATTGCTACAGTTGCTGGAGGAAAGCTTGTATATGATGTAGCAGGTATGGATATTAATGATGATGGATTTGTCGTAATCGATATCCAATATGATGGAACAGATTTTGAGGTTAATAACTCTGATTGGATTATTAAGAATAGTGATCCGGATGAGGAAGAGAAGCTAGTTATTTTCCGCATACGTGGAGAAGCTAATATGAACATGAGCAACTCTTCTATTATGGTTGGAGAAGGACTAGAATGTCCCGATGACTTAAGCGTAATCTTTGTTAAGGCCCATCCAGAAGAAGAGTTCGGTGGTAGTCCTGATGGGAGTTCAGATCAAGTATTTGATGCAAATAATTTAGTGATAAATGGTGTAGGATTTTGGGATCTTAATACGATTGGAGATGCAGAAACAGACGATGATTTTCCTGCTCCAGTGGACGAAGGCCAATATATTGGCGAGGATATACCAACGGTAGGTACGGATCGTGATGAACAAGATAATTATACTGAAATAAACTTTGATAATGCACAAGGCTGCAGTCAGTTTATTAGTCCTTTTATAGATTTTGATAATGTTAGATTTGTTCGCTGTGCACTATGTCCAGAAGTTGTAGGAGATCCAGTAATAGACGTAGAAAAGTTTGTATCACCAGACGGAGGTACAACATTCTTAGATGCAGATACTCCACCAGGGCCAACTATCCCAGAAGGAATAGACCCAGTCTTTAGATATTTTGTAAGAAATATAGGAGATGTGCCACTAGAAAATGTCACATTAACGGATAGTGTGCTAGGCCCGATTACGATTCCAATAACAACATTAGAACCAGGGGAATCGATTACAGTTCATGTAACAGGTACCTGGGCTGAAGGTCAACAAAGCAATCTTGCAACAGTAACAGGTGATTATGAGGATATCACCGTAACCGATGATGACCCAGCTCATTACGTTGGTGTAGTTGAAGTAGAACCAGCTATTCAAATTCAAAAACTAGTTTCAGTTGATGGTGGAGAGACATTTATTGAGGCAGATACACCTCCAGGGCCAACCTTACCACCAGATGTTGATCCGATATTTAGATTTATAGTAACTAATATAGGTAATGTAACATTGACCGATATAGAGATAGTTGATGATGTATTAGGAGTAATTGCCACTTTTCCTAGTCTAGCTCTAGGTGAGTCTCAGACAATAGATGTACCATAGAATTATTTAATTACTTTTAATTTGAAAATATATTTGGTATTGAGTTAAAAGGGGTTTAGGCAGAAGAGCCTAAGCTCCCTTTAAATATTTGCTGTAGACTAAAAGAGAATCACAAATCTTCTTTAATAACATATTATAAATAGCAAACAAATTTAAATAATGTTTTGTTTACTGACTTATCTCCATTAGAAAGGAGTAGGTTGATGAATCTTATAAACCTGTTCAATATTATTAACCAATTATTTAATCTAGAACAGGAAGATTTAATAGAATTAAAAGAATTTTTAGAAGAAATGATTGTTGGCAATAAAGAACAAGTTAGAACAGAAGTGGATACTGATTCTATAAAGAATGATCAGATTGTATATAATCAATTTTTTATAAATTTACATAATTACCCCAATCAAAGTCCTATGGAAGGAGGTGATGTCAAAGAAAATAAAACTGAAATAGATAAAGGTGTTCCTATATCACAAAAGATTGATTTAAAGAATCATAATCAAAAAATTAAGAAAGGAGGTGACAAGATGGTAGATGAAAGTGGAATAAGTAAACAAGAGATTGAAAAGATAGCTAAGGAGGGGTTGCTCGCCCAAAATAACGACTGTTCAAATAATAATGAGATTCCAATAGATGATACAGTTGAATTTTGTTGCTTTATCGAGGTACCAGCAAATTTTGATATAGTTGAGATAAATGATGGAAGAAATTATGAATTTGCTTTCAATGTTGAAGACAAATTAACTTGCTGTTTAGAAAAGGATACAGTTGAATGTACAGTTAAGGTTAATTGTAAAACAATCACACTTGGTGTAGATGTATTCATAGTCAAGATAGTAGGTTGTATTGAATATATTATCAGTATTTCCGATGCAGTTGAAGGGGATAAAGGTGGTAGGATTATCAACCCTACTGTTCCAGCTGAACGTCAAGCAGATGAGGAGGTTTCAATCTGTTGTACTGATACTGTTTGTGTAAATAATATTGTAGGTGCTGTTGTTCGTGATGATGAATGTAATGATGACCCTTGTGCTGGTTTTAATCCACTGGATGTTGAAGGTAAAATAGATGTGACTGAGACAGAAGTGATAGAAGGGCCAGAAACAGAATGTCCTAATGTGAAGTTGATTAAGATTAAAGGGGAATTTCAACTTCCAACCCATCAATTTAATGATGTACCACCTCCACCTGATCGAGAATGTGAATGTAGTTTAAGAGGTGGTGGTAGTGGAGAAGTAACTAATGAAGATGATCTATTCTTTGGAGGAAGAGCTGTGCCGCTACTAACGCCAGGGGTATGTCCCGACTGTGGGGTTATTGAAGATAGCTCCTTAAGTTATTTAGTTACCCGTGCGGGAACTCGATTAAGATTAGAAACTTTTCCAGAAACGTTTGAGATTGAGTGTCCTGATCCATTTAGAAAAAAGCCAAAACCACACAAACCTAATGAAATTGTAATTACTGGTCAAGGTCAAGCAACTAAGTCTATCCCTGGAGAAGATGATATTGTTGGTGAAGTAGAATTTAGATTTGAAGTTATAGATGGAGGAGAAGGGCCAGATGCAGATCAATTTAGAATGGAGATTACGCCTAAGGAAGGCGAGCCAGAAGAGTTGGCCCATGATAGTGGTCTGGTAGATCATGATGGTAACTTAATTGTTGGAGACTGTTAAAGTAGGCAGTTGAAGGGAGTCACGATTCTTTTTCTATAACATAATATATTAGTTAGTAGATAAGCTTGAATAATATTTTATCACTAACTTATGTTATTAGAAAAGAGTAGGTTGACCAAATTTGTGAGTTTGTATTATTAAGTGATTATTTAAGTTAAAAGAGGAGGTGACAAGATGGTAGATGAAACTGGAATGAATGAAGAAGAGATTGAAAAGATAGCTAAGGAGGGGTTGCTCGCCCAAAATAACGACTGTTCAAATAATAATGAGATTCCAATAGATGATACAGTTGAATTCTGTTGCTTTATTGAGGTGCCAGCAAATTTTGATATAGTTGAGGTAAATGATGGAAGAAATTATGAGTTTGCTTTCAATGTTGAAGATAAATTAACTTGCTGTTTAGAAAAGGATACAGTTGGATGTACAGTTAAGGTCAATGATAAATCAATCACACTTGATGTAGATGTATTCATAGTCAAGATAGTAGGTTGTATTGAATATATTATCAGTATTTCAGATGCAGTTGAAGGAGATAAAGGTGGTAGGATTATCAATCCTACTGTTCCAGCTGAACGTCAAGCAGATGAGCAGGTTTCAATCTGTTGTACTGATACTGTTTGCGTAAATAATATTGTAGGTGCTGTTGTTGATGATGATGAATGTAAGGATGATCCTTGTGCTGGCTTCGATCCACTGGATGTTGAAGGTAAAATAGATGTAACTGAGACAGAAGTGATAGAAGGGCCAGAAACAGAATGTCCTAATGTGAAGTTGATTAAGATTAAAGGAGAATTTCAACTTCCGGCCTGCCAATTTAGCGGTTAATGCTTTTAAACCTAGAGGAATTGTACCTCTAGGTTTTTGTTTGTCACATAAAAGAAATATTTAACATATTATGTATTAATTTAAAAAGAATTGTGGGTTTAATGACTAGAATAAATATTTTGTATATTACTATAGTCAAAGATATTTATTTAGAAAGGGGGAAGTGAATGTCAGGTTACTGGGCTGCCAATATACCTTTTTCTGACCCTCCGGGCCCACCAGATCTTGTTTAAAATTTAAAAAGTTAGATGATTGAAGCAAAAGCTTCGTTATCAATAGTAGTGAAGCTTTTAATATTTTAAATTTTTCAAAATTATAATTATATCAAGTTTGATAATTGCATAAAATGACTAGTAAGAAGAAAGGAATATAGTGAAAGTAAAAAAATCACAAAAGGTTTAACTTTACCTCAGTTAAAAGAATAATATTATTATAAAGGTTAATAGATTAAGGAGGGTTATAATGAAGGTCTTGAAAAAAAGTAATTCAGTAGCTCCAAGAAACTTAACTGTTAGTAATAAAAGTGATATTGAATGTGGTTATTTATTTGAGATGAGTAGAGAACAGATTCCAGGCTATCTATCGGTTAAAATCGATAATTATGACTTGGAAGCAGATGAGCTAAAATTCTTTGGAGTTTCTAAAAAGGGAGCACCAGTATCTGGGGTAGGAGTTTCTGCTTCAAAGCTAGATAACAAGGAGCAAGAAGAGGTTATTGCTTTATTTAATATTGAGAAATTAGTTCAAAGTGGACAGTTTACTGAAGATACAGTAGAAGGCGTAATTACATTAGGCAATCAAGAATTAGGTAGAGATGAGATTAATACTAACCCTGAGATTTATCTAGGATAAGATTGAGATATCAATTGAGCTATTTAGCTCAATTGATATCTTTCATTTAATACTTTTGTACCTTCTGCTAAAAAGAGGTTAAAGATGATAGTGTCTTTATAAAAGTATTGTTTAGGGATAGTAAATAAGTGATAGCTATCTTCATTCAGCTCAATAATTGTTTGGGCATGGTAAGCACGGTAAAATATTTCCTTAACCCTACCATTAAGAAATAATAAAAGTAGTTGATTGGTAAATTTTAAGCCTTTAGGATAACTGATATTATACATGTTTAATTTTTTTTGAGCTTGCTGCTGATTATCAAAAATAAATAATCGATGTCTATAATTATTGGCCCAACCTGTATTAAATTCTCTGGTTCGTACTGTCAAAGGGATATATTGGACTAAAGGATAAGGTAAGATATGATCAGGATAATTCGATGGCATTAAACTCCCTCCTTTTTTGATTATTCACAATGGACAATGCACAATTAAAACACTAATTTTTATTCTGGCTGTTTTTAAATGGATTACTTAAACTAAGACTTAACTTTAGACTAAGTCTTATATAATATACTTATGCAAAGAGTAGGAAAATGATTATCCAATAATTGTAAAAAGAAAGTTGTGCACATTTTAAATTTGGTTGCATATATTATATATGAAAGCTAGACTAGTTAGCTAACAGAAAGGAGGAAGATAATGGCAATTAATTTTAAAGAGGAAATGGTCAGGGTAGAATATGTAATTGGTGAAGATACAGTTAGAGAGTCAATTACCAGGGAGGTACAGATCCCTGTTGATCAGAAACCAGATATAGAGCGAATTTTAGAAGTTGATACTTCGCTCAGAACTGTTACAACAGAAGCAGAAGATGGAGGAGTTATTTTAGAAGGGGTAATTGATGTAGGGGTAATTTATGTTGCAGATGTTCCTGAAGAGGATCCTCAGCAGCCCGTCCATTATTTTGAGGGAACTATTGAATTTACTAATTTTATAGATATTCCAGAAGCAGAAGAGGGAATGGCTGCTTTCGGTGATGCTAATATTATTCGAGCCAGTTATGATTTTGTTGATGAACGAACAGTAGAGGTTACTGTTGTAATTAGAAAGTTTGCTAAGGTGACTGATTATCGCCAGATTACTATTATTACTGATGTGAAGGGGATTAAGGAAGAGTTAATTGAGAGGGAATTATTACGAATAGAAAATGTGATTGCTGAAGAGCTAGAACAGATAATTGTCAGAGGAACGATTGATGTTCCCCCTGAGAAACCGTCGGTGGAGAGAGTATTAAAAGTTGATGTCGATTTAGTAGATGAAGTTGAAGTTGATATAACTGAAGACGGGGTTATTATCGACGGAACCTTTGAAGGTGGTATTGTCTATGTTTCCACAGAAGAAGATCAATCGGTTCACTTTGCTGAGGGAGTAATTGAGTTTTCTGAAGTTGTTGATCTACCTGGTGTCAGCCCTGATATGTCGGCCTTTGTGGATGTTATTTTGAAGCGTTTTGATTTTAGGTTACGGAATGAAGGTACTGTAGTAGAAGTAGAAGCTTTGATTGAAATCTTTGTTAAGGTAACTGAACCACGACAGATTAAGGTTATAACGGATGTCTTAAGTGATAAGGTAGAAATAGAAGAGGAGTTACTTAGGGTAGAAGAAGTAGTTGGAGAAGATACAGTTACCGATACAGTTACTGAGCAACTGATTGTTCCAAATGGTAAGCCCGATATAGAACGGGTTCTAGAAGCAAATGCTCAGCTACGTGATCCAACCGGTCGAGTAGAAGATGGAGGAGTTGCTATTGAAGCAATAATTCAAGGGAAGGTCTTGTATGTAGCAGATTTAGAGGACCAACCTGTTCATTTCTTCAAGGATGATTTCGACTTTACTAATTTTGTTGGTATACCTGGAGCCGAAGTTGGAATGTCCAGTTATGTTGATGTTAGACTTAAGCGAGTTAGAGCTGCTCGTTTAGGGCCTAGAACAGTAGAGTTGACTGCTACCTTGCTTAAATTTGCTAAAGTAACTAACTTCAGACAACTTACGATTGTAACCGATATAGTAGTCGTTTCTCCAGTTGTGGATGAACCTGTTTGTGATAGACCATCCCGAGTTGTTTATGTAGTTCAACCTGGAGATACCTTATATAAGATAGCTAAGCGTTATAGAACGACAATAGCTGCGATTGTTGATGCCAATGATATTGTGAATCCTGATCAACTGCAGGTAGGTCAAAAGCTAGTCATTCCAAAGTGTATCATTGATGATCCTAAAGAACCGCCAAAGCCACCGTTGGGTTAAGATTTAGTTAAAAATAGAGAGTAATGCTAAGAATCAAGTAGAGGAGATCAAAGATCTCCCTTGCTTGATTTATTTTTTTTGTAGCTGTATTACAATATTGTGGCACTTTTGTGCCACAATATTGAGTTGACAGTTTACGGTTTACAGTTTACAGTTAAAATTCAAAACTAAAAAAAGTTCCTGAAAAGTTCTATGCCTACAAGTTTATATACTTTTTGATTTTAAGATGTTAATGTTCTTAACTGTCAACCGTCAACTGTTCACTGTCAACTGATATTAAGTGGCAAAGTGACACTTAATATCAATTGGTGCTTGGTACCTTCATAATCAGCGGCAAGATTATCGGAGAGCGTTTGGTCTGTTGATAAACATAAGCACTCAAAAACTCTCTAACCTTCTTTTTTAAGGTAGCGAGATGGGTTTTATCCTCTTGGTATGCTTTCTTAAAAATCTTTTTTAATTGAGACTTAACTTCAGTCAAAAACTTTTTGGAATTCTGGTAATAATTAAACCCTTTAGTAGTAATCTTAGGATCGAGCAATAGCTCACCTGATTGTTCAGAGATGGATAAAGCTATGATCATTAATCCATTTTCTGCTAGATTATTACGCTCAGTCAATAATTTTTGATCTAGATCACCAACTCCTCCTCCTTCAATATAGACTCTATCAGCAGGGACAGAATCCGAAGAAAAATAGGCTTCTTCAGAGTTGATATTTAACCTAGAGCCATTCTTAGTAATAAAGATCTGGTCATTAGGGATACCGACTTCTTGGGCCAACAGAGCATGATGATAGAGATGGCGATATTCGCCATGGACAGGAATAAAATATTCAGGTCTGATCAGATCAAGCATCATCTTTAACTCTTCTTGGTAAGCATGTCCTGAAGCATGAAGGCTTAAGTCTCTACCATAAATCACCTTGGCCCCTTGGGCAAAGAGTTGATTGATTGTACTACCGACTGCTATTTCATTACCTGGGATTGGAGTAGCAGATAAGATTACAGTATCACCAGGCTTGATCTTTACCTGCTTATGTTCCTTACGAGCAACCCTACTTAAAGCAGCCATTGGTTCACCCTGACTACCGGTCATCAATAGGACAAGTTCATCATCAGCAAAGTTACTGCTCTCTCGACTATTGATCAGTTGTTTCTCTGGTAGATCAAGGTAATCTAATTTTACAGCTAGTTTAGTATTTTCGTGCATACTCCGCCCCAAGAGGGCAATTTTCCGTCCAGTTTGGGTGGCTGCATCAATAATCTGTTGGATACGGTCGAGCTGTGAAGAGAAAGTACTGATTAAAATGCGACCCTTTACTGTAGAGAAGATGTCGTTAATAGTCTCTTGGACAGCTTTTTCTGACAGTGAATAACCTTGTTGTTCCGCATTGGTACTATCTGACAATAAAGCTAGAACACCTTCTGCACCTAGCTTAGTTAGACTATTAAAGTCGGTTGTTTCATTGATTGGACTATGATCAAATTTAAAATCTCCCGTATAAAGAATAGTTCCTAGTGGTGTTTTAATACTGATAGCTGCTGCCCCTGGAATGTTGTGAGTTAGCGTGATAAATTCAATTTGAAAGGGATCTAAATCTATTGTGTGACCTGGTTTGATAGTCTGTAACTGATCGGTTTTGTCAACATGGTTATCCTTTAGTTTCTTTTCGATCATCTTGGTAGTGAATTTGGTTCCATAGATTGGTAGATCAATCTCCTGTAGTAAGAAAGGAATCGAGCCGATATGGTCTTCATGAGCATGACTGATCAATGCAGCCTTGGCCCGTTCTTGATTTTCAATTAGATATGACATATTAGGGATTATTAAATCTACCCCTGGTGTTTGCTTGGTAGGAAACATAACCCCACAATCTAAGACCAGAATTTGATCATTGTATTCAACTAAGATCATATTATTTCCGATTTCTTCTCTTCCACCGAGTGGAATAATTGAAATCTCTTTTTGTTTCATCTTTGCTCACCTCTAGTTTATTATTTTCTTTAATTAGTTTTTCTATTATAGTAATTAGTAATTGGTGAAAACAATAACTGATATTAATTACACTTTAGACTTGGGGGTTATAATTGTTAAATTAATTTGGGATTTTGAGTCTTTGGCCCGGATAGATTAAATCCTGATTACTAAGATTATTCAATCGAACAAGTTCTTGGACAGTTGTATTGAACTTTTTAGCAATCTGATATAGACTATCACCTGGTTGAACAGTGTAGTAGGTCAAGTTGTTATCTGGATTATCTGGATTTCTTGTTTGCTGTTGTTTGATTTCAATTGGAGTACCAACTTTTACTTGGCTATAGAGGTACTCTGCATCATGATTATACATTCTAACACAGCCTAAAGAAGCAGCTGTACCAATTGAAGCTGGGTTATTGGTACCATGAATGCCATGCATCCGAGTGGTAAATTGCATCCAGCGAGTTCCTAAGGCAGGATTAGAAGGATTTTTAATTTTGTTAATGATTCTGTAGTTACCTGGAGGAGTCGGGGTAGCTGGTTTACCAATTGCAACAGGGAAACTATTAGTAACCTGATTGTCTTGAAGCAGATATAACTTACGTTCGTTTAAGATGATTAGAATTTTTGCCATCAAATCCCTCCTTTCTAAAAATCAATTGACAATTTACAATTGATAATTAACAGTTAAAAAACTTAAAAACAAAAACCTTTGTTTTTAGACTTTAAAAGCAATGTTATCAGCAGATAATTTTATTAATAAAATCTAGATTTTCATATTAATTATTAATCTTTTATCAGTGTTAATTTGTGTAGATTAGTGGCTACTCAATTTTAAATTTAGACTACTATATTTATATTCAAGTGGAATAAGAAAGGTTAAAATGCTAGAATACATTTCTAAATTTTGGATAAAATACTTTTGGAAGGAGGGAGGCAAGATGGATTTTGCCAGTAAGGTAATAATTAAAGCAGCAGATAAAAATGATGTTCCAGTGTTGGAGTTAGACAGAGGAGAAAACCTCTTTCAGTTAGGATATGGTAGGTATGCAAAGTTGACCCAGGGGTTGATTACGGAAGGGAACTCTTATTTAGCTGAAAGTTTAATTGGTGGTAAAGTCAGAGTAGAAAATTTATTAAGGCAACATGGATTTCCAGTTCATCAACAATTTAAAACAGATTCTAAGGAACTATTCGAGGAACAGATTAGAGATAGATATTATAATTTATTAGTAATCAATTCTAAAGTGGTAGCAGGGATCAAAAAAGAATCTGATTTAGCTGAAGATGATACTAAAAGAATAGATCTAACCAAGGTTCCATTACAAGATAGAGATTTAGCTATTAAGGTAACTGATTTTTTAGGAATGCAGATAGCTGAGATCGGCTTGCTAATAACAGAAAAAATGGAGCCAGTTATTATAGAAGTCAAACCTACTTCTAAGATTGACTTAAGTGATTATATTCAAGATAGTGAGCGAATTGGGCAGGAGATTATAGATTTGTTGGTCCCTGATCAGATTCCGATCTTTTCAATACTAGAACAGGATAAGCAGGACTTGACTATTGATTTTCTAACTACAATTTTACAGGAGTCAGGAATTGAAGCTAGCAAGTTAAAGCAAAATAAAGATGTAGCGAGCTTTAGTTTGGGAGTGAAGAGAATATTGAGTGATCGAGAGGTTGAAGTAGCAGTCTTTTCAAGGACTCTAACTGAGATTGAGCAGAATGGTTTAATCTATCAAGCAAGTGATCTTGTACTAATCAATGGAATAACAGAAGATTTAACGGTCGATTCTTTGTTGCTGACAGAAGTTAAAGAAGCAGGAACGATCATTTTAAATGCTGACGATAGTCAGTTAGTCAGGTTGATTGAGGAGTTAGAAGGGCAAGATTTATTATTTTGTAGTTTAGAGTCCGATAATTTGATTATTCAAAGAAGAATTGCTCAAGCTAAGCCAGTAGTTTATTTAACAGATAGAAATTTAGTTTTATTTGATGGAGAAGATGAATTACCTATTATAGCTAATCAAGGTTTTACAGATAATAAGATAATGTCAGCTCTATTTGCAATAGCTGCAGGTTATAGTTATGGATTACCCAGTTTTATGCTCCGAGCTGGATTAAAAAAGAGGATTAACAAGAGTATGGAGCCAACTACGTTATTTTAGATCAATTGACATCAGATCAATGGATAATTGACAGAATGTACAATTTATAATTATAAAAGCCTTAAAGTAGCTTGGTTTTAAGGGTTTAATTGTCAATTGTAAATTGTGAATTGTAAATTGATCATGCTAGGGCAGGAATTTAATTTTTAATGGTTAAATATTATAAATATAAGAACAATATAGTCAAGAGGTGAAGAAGATGTCCAACAAATTAGATCTAACTGCTAACGCTAAAATAAATTTAACATTAGATGTCTTAGCTAAAAGGGAAGATGGTTATCATGAGGTAGAGATGATTATGCAATCGGTTGATCTAGCTGATCGATTAAGATTTACGAAAGTGAAAGAGGGAATTGAGATTGAGGTAAATCATCCCCAAGTACCTACTAATCAGGATAATTTGATCTATCAAGCTGCTCAGATGCTGTTTACCGAATTTGATTTGAGTGGGGGGATTAAAGTTAAGGTTGATAAGCAGATTCCCGTAGCAGCTGGTTTAGCTGGAGGAAGTACTAATGCTGCTGCTACCTTAGTAGCTATTAATCGGTTATGGGACTTGGATTTATCGATGGCTGACTTAATACTCAGAGGGGCCAAGCTAGGAGCTGATGTACCTTTTTGTTTAGAAGGAGGTACCCAATTAGCGACTGGAATCGGTACTGAATTAGAGAAGCTAGCATCCAGTTTAGAGCTTTATTTAGTAATTGTTAATCCACCTTTGGAAGTCTCTACAGGTATGATTTATCAGAATTTCAAATTAAATCAGGTGACACGCCATCCTCAAACGGCAAAAGTTATAGCGGGATTAAGAGTGGGGGAAACTGATCTAATAATTGATAATTTAACGAATGTATTGGAGACTGTTACGTTAGATATCCATCCTGAAGTTGCAAAATTAAAGAGTAAAATGGAACAGTTGGCTGATAAAGCCTTGATGGCAGGTAGTGGACCTACAGTTTTAGGATTTGTGGCAGAGCAAGAGCGGGCAGAGCAAGCTAAGGCTGAATTAGAAGAAGAATTGAATGCTGATTATAAAATTATGGTAGCTAAAACAGTAAACCAGGCTATTCAATTTAATTAAGGAGGAAGTATGATGGGGCTAGATGCTATTGTGTTAGCAGGAGCTGTTAATAATGGGGAGTTAGCTGAGGTAAGTAAAGAAAATTATGAAGCATTAATTAGGGTTAATGAGCGACCGATGGTTGATTATGTAGTCAACACATTACAACAAGTAGAATTGATAGATAGAATAATTTTAGTGGGGCCTGTTGAGTTGGCCCAAGGTAACGTAGAATTAGGAGATAATGTAGAACTATTTACAACTAATCAGAATACACTATTAGAGAATATTAAGTTGGGATTAAGACAGACAGATAAGCCTTATAGTTTAGTTTTAAGCTCAGATATTCCACTAATTACAGTAGAGGCAATTGAGTCCTTTTTAGCCCAATGTGAAGCCGATCAAGCAGCCTTTTATTACCCAATTATTCCTCAAGAATCTAGTCAAATCTTCTTTTCTGATAATACCAGAACTTATTTCAAGTTAATGGAAGGGAGATTTACAGGAGGTAATATCTTTTTAGTAAATGGGCCAATCCTTTTGAGGCTAGAAAAGTTGTTAGCTAAGATTTTGACTTGGCGAAAGAAACCTTGGAAGTTAGCCTATTTATTAGGCTTTAAGTTTATTGTTAAACTATTGACGGGAAGGCTCTCGATAGAATTAATTGAAGAAGAGGTTGCTAAATTAATAGGCTATCAAGGTAAAGCAGTAATAGCTGATTATCCAGAAATTGGATTTGACATTGATCGCCCTGAGCATTTAGTCTTGGCTCGAGATTTTTACCAGGATTTGAGTTCAAATATTAACTGAAGTATTTACAAAGGAAGTAATCAATGATAAAATGAAGATTAACTTTTATTTAAAATAGAACGTTCGGAAGGAGTGTCATTATTTCAGAATGAAGATGCGGCGAAGTGAAAGAATTGTAGCTGTAACCAAAATTTTAGTTGAGGATCCGTATAAATTACTCTCTTTAAACTATTTTACTGAACGCTTTGATGCAGCAAAGTCAACTATCAGTGAAGATTTAGCAATAGTTAGAAGGGTTTTTGCGGCAGAGAAGATGGGTGAAATAGAAACAATTCCTGGTGCAGCAGGAGGAGTTAGATTTATTCCTAATAAAGGGATTAATGATATAAAAGATGTAGTTAATGAGTTATGTAATCAACTTTCCGATCCAGAACGGATTTTACCAGGTGGGTATCTTTATATGACAGATCTCATCTTTAATCCCAGTTTAATGAATGATGTTGGGAAAATTTTCATAACCAAATTTGCTGAATTAGAGGCTGAATATGTAATTACTATTGAGACCAAAGGGATTCCAATTGCTTTAATGGTTGCTAGGGCTTTAAATTTACCATTAGTTAATATCAGAAAAGATAGTATGGTTACGGAGGGTTCAGCAGTCAGTATCAATTATTTAACTGGCTCTTCTAGGAAGATAAAGACGATGTCTTTAGCTAGAAAAGCTTTACCAGAAGGTTCTAGAGTGATTATTATTGATGACTTTATGAAAGCTGGTGGAACAGCTAAGGGGATGCTAGATTTGATGGAGGAGTTTAAAGCTGATGTTTTGGGTATGGGAGTATTAGTTGAAACTATTACTCCTCAAGATAAATTGGTTGAAGACTATACTTCTTTAGTTGTACTAGAAGAGATAGATCAGCAGCAAGAAAAGATAGTTGTTAAGCCGAGTGATTGGGTCTTGGGTTTAGAATAATTTAAATTAAGGAGGAATAAATAATTATGGCTGATGTAGATTCGAGTACTCCTTTATATTCTATTGGTGTTGTAAAAGAGATGACTGGGTTAACTGGTAGACAGATTCGTTATTATGAAGAATCTGATTTGATTAAGCCTGCACGGACTGAAGGAAATCAAAGAATTTATTCTCAAGATGATATAGAGAGATTAAATGAAATTAAAGAATTATTAGATATAGGATTGAATATAGCAGGGGTTAAGGAAAAATTAGGAACAGTTACAGAAAAAGAAAAGAAAACAGAAAAAAAGGTTGAAAAAGAAGCTACTCCTATTTATAATAGTCGTCCCTTGACTAAATTTAGTCAAGGGCAGCGAGGGTTGACTTCATTATATCCTGTTTCTAACAGAGCCCAATTAATGGAGTTATTGGATCAAAGAAAGAAGGAACAAGAAAAAAAAGAAGAAGAGTAGGGTTTTATTTTTAATTAGAAAAGCATAAGGATATACTACCAGAATAGAAGGCTTCATAAAAACACTGGCTAGTGAAATGGTGGTTTATGAAGTTTTCTTATCTAATGAGGTGGTAATATATTTGACTTAGTGATAAAAGATGGTGTGGTGGTAGATGGAACTGGTCAACCAAGGTATCAGGCCGATATTGCTATCAAGCAGGATAAAATTGTTGATATAGGTAAATTTGATGATACTGCTGCTAAATATATCGATGCCGAAAATTTAATTGTAGCACCTGGGTTTATTGACATTCATTCCCATGGTGAATTATCAATCTTGGTCAATCCATCAGCCAGCAGTAAGATTTATCAAGGGATAACTACAGAAGTCACAGGAAATTGTGGTTCTTCGATAACTCCTCTTTCTGGAAGGATGGTAACTAAGGTTAAAGAACGCCTAGCTGATTATCAATTACCCTTAAAGTGGAAGACTACTCAAGATTATTTTGAGATTTTACGTCAGAATAAATCAGCTATAAATCTAGTTACCTTAATTGGGCATGGGTTATTACGCCAGACAGTTGTTGGTTATCAAAAGCGGGAAGCAACAGATATAGAGTTAGAGCGGATGAAGGTTATGTTGGCCCAGGCCTTAGAAGAAGGTGCTTATGGGTTATCGACCGGTTTGATTTATCCTCCCTCTAGCTATGCCTCAACAGAAGAGTTGATCGCTTTAGCTAAAGTAGTTGCTAATTATGATGGGATTTATACTACTCATCTGAGGAGTGAGGGGGATCAGTTAGTTGCAGCTGTAGAAGAAGCAATTATTATTGCTCAGCAAGCTAATGTTAAAGTTCAAATTTCTCATCATAAAGCAATTGGTCAGCAAAATTGGGGGAAAGTCAATCAGACTTTACAGTTAATTACTCAAGCTAGAGAGAGAGGATTAGATGTTAGTTGTGATTTTTATCCTTATTTAGCAACTTCAACAGGTCTGAGTGCTCTGCTACCAGAGTGGGTCTTTGGTGGTCAAAAAGAGGAAGTGATTGCTAGGATAAAAGAGAATCAGCAGCAGATTCTTAACTATTTAAACCAGGAACGAAGTAGGCAGGATGGTTGGGAGCAGATAATAATTGCTGAAGCTAAAAAGCATAAAGATTATGAAGGTTTAAACATGGATGAAGTCGCCAAAAAACTGAATCAACAACCAGCAGAAGTAGCTATAGAATTATTAATTACAGAGAACCTGTCCACCAGTATGATCAAATTTTCTGTGTCTGAAGCTGACTTGAGGCAGGTTTTACAAGCAGATTTTAGTATGGTAGGAACTGATGCTATCTCTAGAGTTAAAGATACAATCCTAGCTAATAGCCATTGTCATCCACGTACTTATGGTAGTTTTCCGAGGGTGATTGATAGATATGTTAGCTCTGCTCTTATCTCTTTAGAGAGAGCAATTAAGAAGATGACTTATTTACCAGCAAAGAAACTAGGTTTACAACGCGGCCTGATCAAGCCAGATTATTTTGCTGATTTAGTTGTTTTTGATCTGAAAAGAATTAAAGATTGTGCTACTTATAGTGACCCCCATCGCTATGCGGTAGGAGTTGAACACTTAGTAGTCAATGGAAGCTTGGTGCTCAAAGGTGGAAAGCAGCTATCAAATTTACCTGGTTATGTTCTGACCAATAATTAAGGGAGTTTTGGAATAAATTTATCTTTCTTCAGGAACAATAAACTTGACAGGGCATAGGCACTTTGTTATAATACCTATGATTAATCAGCAATTATAATTTATTAGCTGATGCAAGCTCTTATTTTGTCAATAACAATGGGGTAATTACTCCATTGTTTCTTTTATATTTTTAATAGAGAAGGGACAATTATGAAGATCTATTTAGATACTGATGAATTGTATCAAGCTGAACTCTATGAACACAAATTAGCCATTATTTTAGGGAGAGGTAAGAGATTAAAGCGGATGTTGAAAGCCTTTCCTACAGAAGATGAATTCAAACAGGCTTCAATAAAGCAAGTTTCTCGAGCATTAAAGATTAAAAATCCAAATTCTAAAATTTTATCTCAGCTAAAAAGATTAGATCAAACTTATCAACGTTTAATGACTCCTGAATTCAGTACTGCTTTAAGTAATAACCCTGAAGCTGAGACTGTAATGTGTGTTGATACTGAATATTTATGGAGTGACTTGGACTCGATTCAATATGCTATTAAATCTAGTTACGGATGGAAGCTAGGAATTCTATTTACCAATTCTGATTTAGCTCCAGCAATATCTGCTGTTGAGGGTATTGAAGTTGTAAAGGAGATAATTAGAGAGGTTGAACCAGATATCTTTGTGGGGCATAATTTTAATTGTGATATTACGGTGCTAGAGAAGGTATATGGCACTAAAATAAACCCCTTACATAACTATGACGACACAATGAAGATGGTCAGAAGAAGCCATGTTTCTAATATTATTGGAGGAGCAAGTTTAGATCGGATTATTGAAGAGATATTTTCCGATGATACAGTTGGTTTAATTAATGCTTATCAGAATTTAGATGACTTTGTTAATTATGGGTTGAAGGATGCTATTTACCCTATTTATGCACGAGAATATTTTATGACTGGAAAGATACCTCAGATTGACTCAAAGTTGGAGATAAATAAGGTTGTGCAGAGTGAGGTTAGGGATTTGATTGATTTCCAATTTATTCATTTAAGGAGGAAGCGTTAATGGCTAATTTAGCAACGATCACCTTAGCAGCAGGGAAAGGTACCAGAATGAAGTCCAGCCTGCCTAAGGTACTACATCAAGTAGCAGGTAATAGTATGGTCCAGCATGTTGTTGATACTGCTAGTCGGTTAGAACCGTTACATAATTTAGTGATAGTTGGTTATAAGGCTGAACAAGTTAAAGCTGAAACAGGTGGTGAGATTCAATTCGTCAAGCAGGAGCAGCAATTAGGAACTGGTCATGCTGTTATGCAGGCTAAAGATGATTTAGCTGATTTCGCAGGGGTTGTATTGGTCTTATATGGAGATACTCCCTTGTTAACCAGCGAAACTTTACAGCAGTTAATTAAGAAGCACAAAACTGAAGAAGCTGCTGCGACAATCTTGACAACTAAAGTAGATGATCCAACTGGGTATGGTAGAATTATTCGTGATCAATCAGATTATGTGACAAAGATTGTGGAAGAGAAGGATGCTACTGTTGAGGAAGCAAAGATTAATGAGATCAATACAGGTATCTGTTGTTTTGAAAGTGAGCTGCTATGGGATGCCTTAGCAAAATTAGATACTGATAATGCTCAAGGTGAATATTACTTGACAGATGTTCCTGAAATTTTAGTTGCTCAAGGTTATTCAGTTGGTGCTTTATCTATTTCAGATACCCAACAAACGATTGGAGTCAATACTCGTAAGCACCTAGCAGAAGCTGAGCAGATTTTAAGGCAGAGAATCTGTAATTACCATTTGGAAAATGGAGTTACTATTATTGATCCTGCCAATACTTATATAGGTGATGAAGTCAAAATTGGACAAGATAGTATTATTTATCCTTTTGCTTTTTTAGAAGGGAAAACAGAAGTGGGTAGCGAAGTAGTTATAGGTCCTCAAACTAGAATCAATGATTCAATTATTGGTAATCAAGTTGAAATTAATAGTTCAACTATTATTGGTAGTCAAGTTGGAGATAGAAGTAAGGTTGGCCCGTATGCTTACTTGCGTCCTGGAACCAAACTTGCTTCTGAAGTGAAAGTAGGCGATTTTGTTGAAGTTAAGAAGTCAGAAATAGCTAAAGGTACTAAAGTTCCTCATCTAAGCTATATTGGTGATGCTTTAATTGGACAGAATACTAATATTGGAGCTGGAACTATTACTGCTAATTATGATGGTCAACAAAAATATCGAACCGTTATTGGAGATGATGTATTTATTGGTAGTGATTCAACTTTGGTAGCTCCACTGAGAATAGGAGATAGAGCTATTACTGGAGCAGGACCAGTAGTTACTAAGGATGTTGAAGCAGATGATTTAGTATTAGGTGTACCGGCAGAGCCAAAAGAGTAAATTTCAATAAAGTAGTATATAAATTGAATTAATAGTTTGATTCAATCTAATTAACCAAGCTTTTTGAATTGAAAATTTAAATTCAGTTTATATAGATAATTAAATACAGGAGGTTTATAGTAATGTCCCCACGAGGAAATGACTTTAAAATTTTTGCTGGTAATGCAAATCCCGATTTAGCACAGAAAATATGTGATTATTTAAAAACAGACTTATTAAGCTCTGAAGTAAAGCGCTTCAGTGATGGAGAAATTGGAGTAGAAATTACAGAAAGTGTTAGAGGAGATGATGTATTTGTTATTCAGCCGACCTGTCCTCCAGTTAATGAAAATTTAATGGAATTATTAATTATGGTTGATGCTCTAAAAAGGGCTTCTGCTCGTGAGATTACAGCAGTTGTTCCTTATTATGGCTATGCTAGACAGGATCGCAAAGCCAAGCCTAGAGATCCAGTGACTGCTAAATTAATTGCTAATTTATTGACTCAAGCTGGAGCAGATAGAATGTTGGCAATAGATCTTCATGCACGCCAAATCCAAGGTTTTTTTGATATACCAGTTGATAATTTATTCGGAGCACCGATTTTAGCTGATTACTTTTTAGAAAAGGATTTAGATGATATTATTGTTGTAGCTCCAGATATTGGTGGAGTTAAGCGGGCTCGTGATTTTGCTGAAAAATTGAATACATCGATTGCTATTATTGATAAGCGAAGACCTGAAGCTAATGTGTCAGAAGTAATGAATATTATCGGTGATGTGCAAAATAAAAATGTAATTTTAGTAGATGATATGATCGATACAGCAGGAACAATTACTAATGCAGCTGCGGCTTTAAAAGAACAGGGAGCTAAAGATATCTTTGCTACTTGTACACACCCTTTATTTTCAGGGCCAGCAATAGATAGATTGAAAGGCTCTGCGATTAATGAGTTGGTTGTAACAGATACAATTCCTTTATCTAAAGAGAAAAACTTTGATCAGGTAACAGTTTTATCAGTAGCACCACTAATGGCTAAAGGAATTGAGAGAATTTATAATGATCAATCAGTAAGTGTTTTATTTTAATCTCTGTTAGTTGGACTTATAGTATGATATAATGTAATTTATGAGAAAATATTAAAAAGGAGAGGGTATTTATGGAACGTTTAGAACTTAACGCTGAGGTGAGAGAAGAAACTGGAAAAGGTACTGCTCGCCGTCTACGAAGAGAAGGTTTGATTCCTGGAGTTCTTTATGGACGAGACCGACAGCCAGTTAATTTAAAACTGAATTCGAAAAAGGTTGATCAACTAATTGGTGGAAATGTTATTTTGGATTTAGAACTAGATAATGATACTACTCAACCAGTAATGGTTAAAGAAGTACAACGGGATGTAATTAAAGGTGATCTATTACATATAGATCTCTATGAGATTAACTTAGATGAGACTGTTGAGATTGAAGTTCCTGTTGAATTAGTTGGTCCTGCTGCTGGAGAGAGAGAAGGCGGAATTTTAGAGCAGATTTTAAGAGAGCTTGAGGTTGAATGTTTACCAACAGATATTCCAGATACAATTGAAGCTGATGTTGCAGAATTAGAAGTTGGACAATCATTAAGTGTTGCAGAATTAGAAGTTAGTGATGAGGTTGAAATTTTAACTTCTGGTGATGAGACAATAGCTACAGTTGTTGTACCTACTGAGTTAGATCTAGAACCTGCTGATGCAGAAGAAGAAGAATTAGAAGAGCCAGAAGTTATTGGTGAAGAAGTTGAAGAAGATGAAGAAGATGAAGAAGATGAAGTTGGGGAAGAAGAGTAATCATAGTTAAGGGCCAAGGTGCAATCAAAATGGTTGCACCTTGGTTTTTATTTGCTTAGGCTTAAGTTTGGTTGTGATGGAAGTTAAAGTCCACCCGCAAACCACTGTGGCGGATTTATCGTAGCAAGGGTTTCCCTTGATAATGCCCTGTGGTAAGAGTGGACGGTCTTGACTTTATTCTTTATGCTTTTTAAGTAAATCCTTAATAGCCTCATCAAATAATTTAGATTTAGGTATTCTAGTTTCTTTAGAAAGATTATCTAATTTATCAATTAAATCTTTATCTAAAGTGGTAGTAATTCTCTTTCTAGTAGTTAAATCTGACATAATTAACACCTCCTAAACTAACTATAACACTTAAATATTAATATTTCAACTTATTTAAGCTTATGCTATAATATTAAGTGAGGAGGTGGAAATATGACAGTTAGAGAAAAGGCATACAGGTTTAGATTATGTCCTAATAAAGAACAAAGGATATTAATTAATAAATCAGTAGGGTGTGCAAGATATGTTTATAATCATTTCTTAGGTAAGGCTAAAGAAAATGAATACTTAACTTATACTAAATATTCTAAGCAATTAACTCAATTAAAGAAAGAATTAGAATGGTTAAAAGAGTCAGACAAGTTTGCTTTACAAAACGCACTTAAAGATTTAGATAGGGGATTTAAGAATTTTTTCAAGGGTAAATATGGATTTCCTAAGTTTAAATCCAAGAGAAACAGAAAAAACTCTTATCGTACTAATAAATTTACTAGAAAAAGTGGAACTACAAATATTGAAGTAAAAGATAACAAAATTAAGTTGCCTAAATTAGGCTGGATTAAGTTTAGAAAGCCTAAAAAGGTCAAAGGTAAGATATTAAATGTTACAGTAACTAAATCTAATACAGATAAATATTTTATCTCAATAGCAGTTAAAGAAGAAGTTGAAGAGTTGCCTAAAGTAGATAAGCAAATAGGAATAGACTTGGGATTAAAAGAGTTTGCTATTATGTCAGATGGTGAGAAAATAGCTAATCCTAGGGTATTAAAGAAATATGAGAAAAAGATTGCTAGATTAAACAGAAGTCTAGCTAGAAAAGAAAAAGGTTCTAATAATTGGTGTAAAGCTAAAAAGAAATTAGGTAAGGTTTATGAAAAAGTAGCTAATATTAGATTAGATTTCTTACACAAGGTTTCAACTAAGTTAATTGAAGAAAACCAATTCATAGCAGTTGAAACTTTAAAGGTGAAAAATATGCTTAAAAATTCTAAATTAGCTAAATCTATATCAGATGTTAGCTGGAGTAAGTTTATTGAATTATTAACTTATAAAGCTAAATGGTATGGAAGGAATTTAGTTAAGATAGATACTTTCTTTGCTAGTAGCCAATTATGTAATAACTGTGGCTACAAGAATGAGAAAGTTAAAGATTTAAGTGTTAGAAAGTGGGAATGTCCCAAATGTAAAGAGGTACATGGTAGGGATATTAATGCTAGTTTGAATATTTTAAATGAAGGATTAAAAATTAAGGCAAGCACTACTTAGGATTTTTACTGTCGGGCTGACAGGAAGTTACGCTTAGGAGATATGAGTAGCGATTACGCTCTCAGCCTAAGAATCCTCGTGTGCTTGCACCGAGGAGGGTCAATTAGTTGAAATTGATTGTTGGTTTAGGTAATCCAGGTTATAAATATCAATTTACTCGTCACAATGTAGGTTTTATGGTCTTGAACTTGTTAGCAGATGAGTATAATCTTAGCTTGAAGAGGGAAGAAAAGAAAGCTATAGTAGGTAATTTGAGAATAGGTTCAGAAAAAGTAATTTTAGTTAAACCACAAACTTTTATGAACCATAGTGGGCAAGTTGTTAGGCTTTTAGCAGATTATTATAAGATTGAACCTGAAGATATTTTAATTGTGTATGATGATCTTGATTTAGAGTTAGGTCGATTTAAGATTAAGCCTAAAGGTGGTCATGGTGGGCATAATGGAATTAAATCTATCTTTAATCACTTACAGACTAAAGAATTTCCTAGAATTAAGGTTGGAATTGGTCGACCTGAGCATGGTTCTATTGTTGATCATGTTTTGGGAGAGTTTACCCAGCAAGAAGAAAAAGAATTAGATTCTGTATTAGTAGCTGTCTGTGATGCTCTCAAACTCTTCCTAACAGAAGGTTTACAACAAGCTATGAATCAATATAATTAACTCATGCCCGCCAACTTATTATATAATTTTCCAAATAGCTTACTTTTTATTGATATATAGCTTAACTTCAATTTACAATGTACAATTGACAAAATTGACAATTAAAACCTTTAAATCTTATAACCAAAATCAATCAAAGCTTATTATCACAAGGTTTTTCAGAAAACTTAAGCTTTTAAGAACTTGATCTTTAATTGTAAATTGTACATTCCGTCAATTGTCAATTGTGAAGCTATATTGTAATTAAACTTCACTTCAAACCCTTATAATACCAAGAATTGTATCAAGTTAACGCGGATGATAATTAACTTTTAGAGTGAGTCTGAGATTTTTCTCAGGCTTTTTTGTATATTATGGACTAATTTAGGTGAGAATATTTAAAAGAAAATGGTTAGGAGTAAATGATGAATTCTCTATTAATAGCTATGGTGGTAGCTTTATTAGCTTTTATGATTAATCGGCAATTTGTAATTAAATTTGGCAATCAAACAATATTATATTTAATTCCACTAGTAGAAGAAGTATTGAAGAGTGGGGGTTTTTATTTGCTAGGTGGTAATTTAATATTGGTTCATTTAGGATTTGGAATAATTGAAGGGGTTTTTGATTATTTGGATAGTACTTTAGCAGCAATATTAGCTATTATAAGTCATTTATTATTTGGTTATTTAACTCTATTTATTCTAGAACAGACAGGACAGTTGTTATTAGGTATTGTAATTGTGGGGTTGGTTCATAGTTATTGGAATCACAAAATAGGGGGAATGATAGAATGGAACTGATCTATAAATGCCCTGAATGCCAAAAGATAATAGATTATTTAGAGGTGACTTCTTTAGATGAAGTTGAGCTAGGTTTTAATATCTTGACGGAGCGAGAGAAAGAGGATATAATTAAAAAAGAAGCTGATAGTATTTATGTTAATGTGACTTGTGATGAATGTGAAAAAGAATATGAATGGGATGAGTTAATTTACCGGCAACAGCTGCATTAAAAGAAAGTTAGTTAAAGGTCTTAGGTTAACCTAAGACCTTTTTTGGCATTGATAAAGGAGTAGATAGCTATGAAGGAAACCTTATTGAAAGTTTTAAATCAATCCTCTAAATTTAAGGAATTGGTTAAAAGTTATCAAGCAGGACAAGAAGGTCAAGTAATAGGAATAGATGAAAGTAGTCAGAATTTTTTATTGGCTAATTTAAAATTAAACTTAATCAATGATCTATTAATTATTACCCCAAATTTAAAACAAGCAGATCTGGTTTATGAGGATTTAGTACGGTTATTTTCTGAAGAAGAGGTGTTATTGTTTCCTCGGTATCAAATCTTTCCTCATGAATCATTAGAAATTGAACAAGATATCGTTCAGGAAAGATTAAAGGTCTTAAAAAGTCTAGTTAGCGATAAAAATAGAGTAATTATTGCTCCAATTCAAACTCTATTAGAAAAAATAATTACTCCTCAGGTTTACCAAAGGTATATGGTTGATTTGAAGTTAGGGGTTGAGATACACCTTGATCAATTAAGGAATAAATTGGTACAAATGGGTTATCAAAGTGTAGGAAGGGTAGAGCAGCCAGGTAATTTTAGTGTTAGAGGAGGGATTTTAGATATTTATCCTCTGACTGAGCAAGAACCGATTAGAATTGATCTTTTTGGTCAGCAAATTGAATCAATTCGCCAATTTGATCTGGTCAGTCAATCTTCCCAACAAGAATTAAATGAGGTTGAAATTGGCCCTGCAACTGAATTTATGTTACCACAAGAAGGGTTAAGTTTGGGCTGTGAGAAGATAAAAAATGATTTAAAGACTACTTTGAAAAAATTAGAATCAAAAACTGCTACTCAATTAAAAGAAAAAGTAACTAATGATCTAGAGCGAATAAATAAAGGGATTAAATTTCCCGAAATCAGACAATATTTAAACTATTTTTATCAACAAAGTTCTTTGTTAGATTATTTTACAGGACTGGTTACTTTGATTAATCCTCTTCAGATTAAAGAATCTGGAATTGACTTTTTAAAAGGGGTTAATCAAACTTATATTACTATGCTTGAACAAGGCAGTTTATTAGCAGGGTATCAAGATTTATTTATCGATTTCAATCAATTTTTTTATGATATCAAGCAACAGAAACTTTATCTTTCTCCAACCAAGAAGAAGGTTGATTATATTGAGACTGATTTTGAATTAGAAATCAGCTCTCGGAGATTACAGAGCTTTCAAGGTAAGCTTGATTTATTGATTGATCAGATTACTGAGCAGCTAAATAATGGCTATAAGATTGTAGTTGGGTTGACTAATTTGAAGAAGGCTCATAGGTTAAAAGAACGGCTAGTAGAAGATGATTTGCCAGCAATTGTAGTAGAAGAGATTACTGGGGAATTAAAAGCAGGTAATATAATTTTAACAACTTGTAATTTAAAGCATGGCTTTTTATTTTCAGAAGCAAAATTTGCTTTATATACTGAGAATGAATTATTTAAAGAACATAAGCGAAAGAGAAAGAGGACCAAAGCTTTTAACCAAGGAGTTGAGCTTTCTTCTTTTACTGAATTGAATCAAGGAGATTATGTAGTTCATGAAAACCATGGAATTGGTCATTATTTAGGCATTAAAACTTTAGAAGTGCAAGGGAAGAATAAGGATTACTTATTAATCTCTTATTCAGGTGATGATAAATTATATGTTCCGACTGATCAGGTTGATTTAATTCAAAAATATATTGGTATGGATGACAAAGAGCCTAAACTACATAAATTGGATGGAGATAATTGGAATAAAGTTAAGGCTCGGGTTAAAAAGTCTGTAGCTGAGATGGCCGAAGAATTATTGGAGTTATATGCTCAGCGAGAGCTAAAACAAGGTTATGCATTTAGTGAAGATACGGTTTGGCAACAAGAATTTGAGGCTAAATTTCCTTATCAAGAGACTCCAGATCAACTTAAAGCAATAGAAAAAGTTAAACAAGATATGGAGTCAATTCAACCAATGGACAGGTTGTTATGTGGGGATGTTGGTTATGGAAAGACTGAAGTTGCTATTAGAGCTATATTTAAAGTAGTTATAGACGGGAAACAGGCTGCTTTTCTAGTTCCAACGACTATTTTGGCCCAGCAGCATTGGAATAATTTACAAGAAAGGTTTGCCGATTATCCAATTGAAGTAGCAATGTTGAGTAGATTTAGAACTGTTACGGAACAGAAAAAAATTATTGAAGGGTTAAAAATCGGTACGATTGATGTAGTAATTGGAACCCATAGGTTATTATCGAATGATGTTAAATTTAAAGATTTAGGGTTGGTAGTGGTAGATGAGGAGCAAAGGTTTGGGGTTAGCCAAAAAGAAAGGTTAAAACAGTTGAAAAAGAGTATTGATGTTTTAACGATGACTGCTACCCCTATTCCTCGAACACTCCATATGTCTTTAGTAGGAGTTAGAGATATCAGTTTAATTGAGACTCCTCCTGAAAATAGATATCCAATTAGGACTTATGTACGGGAGTATGATCAAAATTTAATCAAGACTGCTCTTAGTAGAGAGTTAAATCGAGGTGGGCAGATCTATTTTGTTCATAATCGGGTGAAGGATATCAAAAAAATAGCTGCTAAAGTCAAAAGTTTAGTACCTGAAGCTGAAGTAGCAGTAGTTCATGGACAGATGAGTGAGTTGAAGTTAGAAAAATTAATGCTTGATTTTTTAGAAGGGGAATTTGATATTTTAGTCTGTACAACAATTATAGAAACTGGTTTAGATATTTCTAATGTCAATACAATTATTATTAATCGAGCAGATAAAATGGGCTTGTCTCAACTTTATCAATTGCGAGGAAGGGTAGGTAGAAGTAATCAGGTAGCTTATGCCTATTTATTATATGAACAGGATCAAATTTTATCGGAAATAGCTGAAAAAAGGTTAAAAGCAATTAAAGAGTTTACTAAGTTGGGTTCAGGGTTTAAGATTGCCATGCGTGATTTAGAGATTAGAGGAGCAGGTAATATTTTAGGGCCGGAACAACATGGTCATATTGAAGCAATTGGCTTTTCGTTATATTGTAAACTGTTAGAAAATGCTATTACTAACTTACAGACTGAAGGAGAAGAGAAAGAGGAAGAGATTGAATTAGAGCTTAAGGTAGATGCTTATCTTCCTGGAGATTATATTCCTGATTCTAAGCAGAAAATTGAAATTTATAAAAAAATTGATGCTTTAGAAACATACGAAGAATGTAATAAATTATCAGAAGAGCTAAAAGATAGATTTGGAGAATTGACACAGGAAGTAATAATTTTATTAGAATTAGCTAAAATTAAAATTATAGGTAACAAATTAGCAGTGGCTGAAATTAAAGAGAGAGCTGAATTAGTAACCTTGAAAATTTCCCAAAATCATTTATTAAACGGCAGACAGTTGCTAGATTTAAGCCAGAAATTTGTTGGCTTGAAATTTATTAATGCTACTCAACCTAAGATAGAAGTTAAAGTAGTAGGATTGACTGATCAACAAAAGGTAAAATTAATAATTAATATCTTAGAGTTCTTACTTGTAGAAGAATAGTTCTGACTACTCCTTTAACATTAGTTGGTATAATAAGAATAAAATTTTTGATCTAATTATATACTAATAGTGAAAGGGGTAGGAAATAAAATTTTAAGGAGGTGTCAATTGGTTAGTATTCAATTTAAAGTCAGATGCTAATCATTAAAAAATGAAAGCTACAGGTATAGTACGTCGTATAGATGATTTGGGGCGGGTTGTGATTCCTAAAGAGATTAGGAGAACGATGAGAATTAGAGAAGGTGAACCATTAGAGATCTTTGTTGATCGTGATGGTGAAGTTATCTTAAAAAAATATTCTCCAATTGGTGAATTAGGGGAATTTGCTCAAGAGTATGTTGATTCTCTTGCTGAAGTAACAGGTCATATTGCTTGTGTATTAGATCGTGATGCAATTGTAGCGGTAGCAGGTGCCCAAAAGAATAAATTTATTGATAAACCAACTAGTGGACTGACAGAAGGAGTAATGGAATCTGGAGAAACTAAAATAATTAATGAACCAAATGAAGTAGATGAAGAAATATTCTGTGAAGGAATTTATGATGAGGAGAGATTTACAGCTCAAGTTCTAACTCCAATCATGTCTCAAGGTGAAGCGATTGGGGTTGTTGTTTTAGTATCCCAGCAAGGTGGAACCGAGATGGGAGATTTAGAAGTTAAGTTAGCTACTACAGCAGCTGGATTTTTAGCTAAACAGATGGAAGATTAATTTTAGGTGAGCTAGCAATAGCTCACCTTTCCTTTTCTAGGATGTTTACTACTGAAGTCCGTTATATAAGTAAATTATTTTGTTTTTTCAATTATAAGGAAGAAAAAAGTGTAGCATATTGGTTATAATTTTGATATTATAATTAGAGGTCGTCCATATTAACTTAAGTTAAATTTTGCTAATATATAGTTTGAAAGTGGCGGGTTATTACAATAATGTGGCACTTTTGTGCCACATTATTGAGTTGACAGTGTACAGTGAACAGTTTACAGTTAAGATCA
>NZ_JALKBX010000070.1 GCF_023227745.1 Natroniella acetigena
TAGATTGTCTTCACAATACTAGGCGATACTTTTCATATCGCAACAGATCACACCATAATTGTAATAAAACTTCACTTTAAAGTTAGACATCTATATTTATTGCTAATTTTTACGACAACTATTTATTATTAATCAAGGACATTACTTCATTTCTAGCAGCAGTATCTTCAGTAAATTTACCTCTCACTGCTGAAGTTATCGTCTTCGTTCCAGGTTTTTTAACCCCTCTCATCGTCATACACATATGTTCAGCCTCAATCACTAATACTACACCATAAGGCTCTAAGACTTCCATTATATTATCTGCTACAGTCTTAGTCATCCGTTCTTGTAGTTGAGGTCTTTGAGCTATTGTTTCTATAACCTTAACCAATCTTGACAGTCCAGTTACCCTACCATCCTTAGGAATATAAGCTACATGTGCCTTCCCAAAAAAAGGTATTAAGTGATGTTCACAGATTGAATAAAAACTTATATCCTTTAATAATACCAACTCTTCATAATTTTCATCTTCGAAATGAAGCTCGAGCATCTCTTTAGGATCTTTTTTTACCCCAGAAAAGATCTCTCCATACATCTTAGCTACTCTTTCTGGAGTATTTCTTAACCCCTCCCGTTCAGGATCTTCACCTATTGCCTCTAAAATATCTCTAACGGCATCCTCTATCTTCTTCGTATCCACTCTTCACTCATCCCTTCTAAATTTTAAGTTATATTATATTTTTCAGAGAACTTTAAAAACTATACACCTTTCCCTTAAAATACTGATTAATTTGAGCAAATAATCGATTATCTTCTTCATATGCTACACCTTCAATCTCCTTAACTTTGATCAAATCTACCAAACTATTAGTAGCAAAAGCAGCTTGAAATCTATCCAATTCAGCTAACTTAATTTCAGCCAACTCGACTTCTATTCCTAACTCCTTAGCTACCTCGATTACCTTACCTCTGATTATTCCTGGTAATAAGCCTAAATCACTCTTAGGAGTTACTACTTTATCTTCCTCAATAAAGAAGAGATTAGTCATCGAACCTTCTAATACTAGATCCTCTAAATTAACGAATAATGCTTCATCATACCCTTCTTTCAATGCTGCTCGTTTAGAGTACAGGCTGGCAAAATAATTAGTAGTTTTATACTGATATAAAGCACTCTGTCCTCTCTTTAGCGGGGCCAACATCAATCTATAACCACACTGATAGTCCTCTTCTTGATAAGGAATCTCACGCGTAGAAAAGTTATACCCTTCATCACAGACTGTAATCCGTAATGCCTTCTTGTCCATTCCTTGAGCATAATCTAATATCTCCTGCTCTAAATCTTGCTTACTAATCTCAAGCGGAATTTCCAAATCAGCAAGGCTATCATATAATCTATCTAAATGTTCCTCTAAAAATATAACTCTACCATCAACCACCTTCATCGTTTCAAACAACCCTACACCAAATTTAGCCAACTCACTGCTAAAAGAGATTTTATCCTTCATAATAACCCCTCACAGCAGCCATAATCGACTTGGCTTTATCAAGAGTTTCATCATACTCCTCACTTGGATCAGAATCCCAAGTTATTCCACCACCAACTTGGAAGTAAATATCGTCATCTTTCTTGACAATAGTTCTGATCGCTATATTCAAATCGAGACTACCATCAAATCCAAAATAACCGATCGAACCTGTATAAAGATTCCTCTGAGTCGGTTCTAACTCATCTATAATCTCCATCGATCTAATCTTAGGCGCTCCTGTAATCGAACCACCGGGAAAGGTTGCTTCGATCAAATCAATTAAATCCTTATCTTCTTTTAACTCTCCTACCACTGTAGCTACTAAATGATGTACATTAGCATACTCCTCTAATTCAAATAGCTCAGGAACTTTAACCGTCCCCGTTTTAGAAATTCTTCCTAGATCATTTCTTTCTAGATCAACGATCATTAATAACTCAGCTCGATCTTTTTCACTATTATATAACTCTTCTTTAAGTCTCAAATCTTCTTCAGGAGTCTCACCTCGTGGTCTAGTCCCTTTAATCGGCCTCGTTTCCACCACCCGATCCTCAACTTTAATAAATCTCTCTGGTGAATTAGAAAGAATATCAACCTCAGCAAAATTCAAAAAAGAACCAAATGGAGCTGGACTGATCCGTCTTAAATCACGGTATAATTCATAACTTGACATTGTTACTTGACCTCTAAATCTCTGCGTCAAATTAGCTTGATAGATGTCACCAGCCATAATATAGTCCCTTACCTGTTCAATTGCCGCTAAATAATCCTTTCTGGAAAAATTAGACTCTATCCTGGTTGGGGGATAATCCGACTGTTGATAACAAACAGCTGGCAGTCCTTCCTTCTCCCCTGCTTCAATTCTTGCCAATACCTCTATCATCAATTCTTCTTCTTTAGCTGAATTGAGGTCTGGTGTAGCTAAGTAAGTCTTCTTCTCAAAATGATCGACTACCAAAACCCAATCATATAACCCAAAATAGAGATCGGGTACTTTGACATCATCGACCGCTGTTCGTGGTAAATCTTCTATATAATGGCATAAATCATAGGATAAATAACCTACCGCCCCTCCAACAAATGGCAGTTCAGTATTATTTTCCACTTCATACTTAGCTAATTCTTGCCGTAATTCATCCAATGGATTTAAATCACTATTCTTATATTTTAAGATCTTAAATGGATTGGCACTTATAAAAGAATATCTCCCTAATCTATTTTCGTGTAAAGAACTATCAAGAATGAAACTATGATCATCATCCTTAAATAATGTATATAATTCGAATACATCTAAGTCTGTCTTAACTTCTTTGATCATTGCTACTTGCCCCTTTTGCTTCAATAATAAAATTCTCTAATAAATCATGTCCTTGCTCTGTCAAGATTGCTTCGGGATGAAATTGAACTCCTTCTAACAGATAATCTCGATGTCTAATCCCCATAATCTCTCCTTGTTCAGTCTCTGCTGTAATTTCCAGTTCTGATGGTAAGCCATCCCTTTCAACAACCAGAGAATGATATCTTGTTACCTTTAAAGGGTTATTAAGCCCCCTAAAGACCCCTTTGTTTTGATGCTCAATAGCATGTACCTTGCCATGAACAGGCTTCAATGCTTTGACTACCTTACCTCCAAATACATAAGCTATAACTTGATGTCCTAAACAGATTCCTAAAATAGGTTTTTCTCCTTTAAAATGGGTTACTATCTTTCTTGAAATTCCTGCTTCTAAAGGAGTACAAGGACCAGGTGAGATAACTATCAACTCTGGATCTAGCTCTTCTATCTCCTCAATCGTAATTTGATCATTTCGTTTAACTACTATTTCTTCCCCTAATTCACGTAAAAACTGGACTAAATTATAAGTAAATGAATCATAATTATCTATCATTAGAATCAATGGGATTCCCCCTACACCAACTTATTTTCAACATGTAAGATCTTTATCATGTATGTTAACTTTTTTTATTAATATTTATCTTGAATTTAAGGCTGAAGTTAAGTTTAAGCTAGCCATTAAAAATATAAAAGTTTAGCTCTTACTTAACCTTGAACTTAAACTAGATTATTCAACATTACTCATTATATCAAACTAGTTTCAGCTTGACAAATCTTTTAGAAAATTTAGGATATTCATGAGCTCAACAACATTTATTTATTTCTTTCAGAAATTAATATGTTGATTTTTCGTTCAAGCTCAACAAATTTTTCCCTATTCACCTGATAACTTCCTGCTTTGTGCAATAACATCTTAGCAGCAGTTATATCCCCGGCATCAATTTTTTGCTCAGCCCGGGCCAACAAAACTTCACCATCAGTCCTATTCCGAAACTTCAAGTAATATAAAAAAATCAAAACCATTATAATGATAATTCCAATCTGCCTCAAACTATCCCCCCTTCAAATTAAGAAGAAAATTTATTATAATAAAGATTAGACTAACCACTTTGATAAAGAGTTCGACAATCAGTTCTATTTTTCCTTGTACTATTTAATTTTAAACAAATTAATTAATAAAGGAGAGTCAAGCATGAAGATTAAACGAATTAGCTCCAATAAAAAATTAGCTATTCTGGCAGGAAAAATAATTGATGGAATCAGTAATACTCCCCAACGAAAACAAGCCATCATTATTGAGCAGGGTAAGATCAACAAAATCATACCACAAAAAAAGCATTTCAACCAAAATTTTAAAACTTACCAGCAACTTGATCTAAACAATTTCACTATCCTACCAGGCTTGCTAGATGCTCATGTCCATCTAGCATTGGATGGGGCCAACTTCAAAAAGACGATCGAAGAGTGGAAGTCACCAGCTAAGACTGAAGAGCGAATTACTAAACAGCTAAAAACTATCTTACATCAAGGAATAATAGCAGTTCGAGATGGTGGTGATCGGGCCAACATTGCCCTTGATTATCAGCAAAAAGCCGATTCTAACTTAAAGCCCAAAATCATCGCTACTGGTCAAGCAATCTATAAAGAGAAGCATTACGGCTCATTTTTGGGTACTGCTGTTAAGACTGAATCAGACTTAAGAAGAAAGATCAAAGAAATCTACAATTCAGGTAGTGCCCAATTAAAAGTTCTAGTCTCAGGAATTATTAGCTTCAGTAATTATGGAGAAGTAGGTGGGCTTCAATTCAATCAGCAGGAGCTAGAGCGAATAGTTGGATTGGCCCGGCACTACGGCTTAAAAGTAATGGCTCATGCTAGCTCCGATCAAGCAATCCGCCTTGCTATCAAGGCAGGAGTTGATAGTTTAGAACATGGCTATTTTATAAGTGAAGAATCATTAAAACTACTAGCTGAAGCTCAAATCCCTTGGATTCCAACTGTAGTACCAGTCGCCAATCAATTATTAGTAGCAGATGAGTATTCTCCAAACCAACAAGAAGTGATCAAAAAATCCTACCAGACCCAGCTTGAAATGATCGATAAAGCAGCTGAATTAGGGGCCAAATTAGGGATTGGTACTGATGCAGGAGCTTACCAAGTTAAGCATGGTCACTCCTTGTGGCAGGAGTTGAACTTATTCAATCAAACTTCATTATCACCTTTAAAAATTATCAAACTTGCTACTTATTCCAATGCCCAAATAGTTGGGCAATCAGATTTAGGGAGTATACAGCCAAATAAAAAACCCCATTTGATTGGGATTAAAGGAGATCCGCTTCAAGATCTTTCTTTATTGAAAAAGCCTGAATTGTTGATTTATTGATATTAAGCGTAACTTTTAAATTTATAATTTTAAAACATAAAACCTAAAATCAATTTCGAAGCGACTAAACATCAGCCTTTCCTCGACTGACTTTTTTTACTGTAAAAAAAGTCAGAAAAAAGCTAAAAAACCAGAGAAAAATTAATTAAAATCCTAAAATCCAAAACAGTCTAACCTGTAGATATAGGGCTTTTCAGAGGTCTCAAAATTTTAATTTTTTGACCTTTAATTGTAAATTGTACCTACAGGTCTTTATCAAGACCCTTCGTGAAAACCACAAAAACCGTATCCATTGTCAACTGTACATTATATTGTGGCACAAAAGTGCCACAATATTCCTTACGCTTCAGTCTCAACCGGTTGCTCTAATGACTTCCCTTGCATAAACCAGACTCCACCTAAGATAATTAAACCAACCAGATCTGCTAATAAATAAGGCGTTAATAAAGCTAACGCACCGACTAATAAAAAGAGTCGTTCTACTATATTAACTTCTCGTTTTAAATAACCTAGTATTCCTCCTGCTAAGGCAAAAACACTTATCATAGAAGTGATTACAATTAAAACAACTTCTAAAATATTAGTCTCAATTAATAACATCGCTGGTGAATAGGCAAAGACAAATGGAACCACAAAACCAGCAATCGCTAATTTAATCGCCGTAATTCCAGTCTTAAAGGGATTAGAACCTGCAATTCCTGCTCCAGCATAAGCTGCTAGTGCAGCTGGTGGTGTCAAATCTGCTACTACTCCAAAGTATAATACAAATAAGTGTGCTGCTAAGACTGGAACACCTAACTCTACTAAAGCTGGAGCTGCCATTGAAGCTAAAACGATATAAGTAGCTGTTGTAGGTAGTCCTTTACCTAAGATAGTACAAGCAATCATCGTATAGAATAAAGCTAAGAATAAATTCCCCTGAGCTAAAGAAATGATTAAGTTAGCAAATCTAAGACCTAATCCAGTCAAGGTAGTAACCCCTACTATAAAGCCAACACAAGCACAAGCAGCTGCTACACCTAAAGCAGATTTGGCCCCTTCTTCTAAAGTATCAACTATATCCTGCCAACTCATTCTTGTTTCTTTTCGTAAATAACATAATACAAAAGATAAAACAATCCCGACAAAAGAAGCCCTTAATGGAGTATAGCCACTGAACAAATAATAGAAAATAGCCACTAAAGGAATTATCATTTGGCCCTTTGTCTTTAAAACTTCGATAACTTTAGGAACTTTCTCTTTGCTCATTCCACTTAACCCTAATCTCTTAGCTTCAAAATGAACCATAAAACCAACTGCCAAATAATATAACAAAGCTGGTAAGATAGCTGCTCTTGCTATCTCCATATAAGGCACTCCAATAAATTCAGACATAATAAAAGCTGCAGCTCCCATGATTGGCGGCATTATCTGTCCACCAGTAGAGGCAGCCGCTTCTACTCCCGCTGCAAAGTAACCTTTATAACCTACCTTCTGCATTAAAGGAATTGTAAAAGAACCAGTTGTTACTGTATTAGCAACAGAACTTCCTGAAATTGAACCCATGAACCCACTAGAGATTATTGCTGCTTTAGCTGGCCCACCAGTCGTTCTACCTGTCAAAGCCATTGCTAAATCAATAAATAGATCACCCAATCCTGTTCTTTTAGCAAAAGCACCTAACAATAAGAATAAGAATACATAAGTAGCTGAAACCCCCAATGGAATACCAAAAATCCCCTCAGTTGTAAAGTACATATGGCTAGCAATTCTAGTAAGAGAATAACCTCTATGTCCTAACATCCCTGGTATCTGAGGGCCAAAGTAAGCATATAACAAAAATAATACAGAAATTGCAGGCAATTCCCAACCGATAGCCCGCCGCGTTGCTTCTAAAACCAAAATAATTGCAATTACTGCCATTACTCTATCTAGTGTAGTAAAAACTCCTGCTCTGCGAACTAATTCTTGATAATTAACAACTAGATAACCACTAACGATAACTCCTAAAATAGCTAATAGATAATCAAGCTTCCTGAACACCTTATTATCAGTCAACTGGTCATGAATTGGATAAATTAAAAAGATCAAAACTAAAACAAAACCTAAATGAACTGCTCGCTGCTTCAAGGCCAATAAAACCCCAAACCCTGCTGTATAAAGATGGAATAATGACATTATAACTGCAAGCACTGTCACAAAAATTGTCATGATTCCCTTATATTCTTTTAACTCACCTATAACTCCAACTTCTTCTAATAAATCTTCATCTACCTTCGCTTCTACATTAATTGGCTTGTCATCCATCTTAGTACCTCCCTCTTCCAAACTCTAATTTTTTTATCAGTTATAAGATCTATTTTTACTCTTTTTGTTGGCTCTACTATTTTATATAGTTCATATTCCTCATTCTCAATCAAGAATTTATGTTCAGTTTCATTTCCAATTAGCAATGAAATAGAATCTAACCTTTGGTCAATCTCTTCAATTTTAAATTTATCATCTTGAATACTATGATTATTTTTATCTGAGAAAGGCAAACCGGCTCCATAAGATTGGTATTCAGTCGCTACTAAATATAACTGTCCATCCTCAACTTGAAAAAACTCCCAAACAGGCGTTCCAGCTACCGAATGTAGATATCCAATTGCAAATTCAAATCCATCATGGCTAACAACTTCCCATCTGATATTTCCTGCTCCATCTTTAATTACTAATAATTCATCTTCTAATAAAAACAAACTGAATAGAATTATAATAGCTAATAATATCACGATTGATTTTTTAGAAAAAAGACCCATAAAATAATATCCGGACATTAAATTCAATGTCCGGATTCCTCCCCTCACTATCTAAAATTTATTCTACTTCATTAAAGTATCTTTCTGCTCCTGGGTGAAGAGGAATAGTCATTCCAGCTTGAGCTGTATCAATAGTAATCTCTTCTGCTCTATCATGAGCACTAATTAATCTATCTCGATTCTCAAATATAGTTCCAGTAATCTCATAAACTAAATCTTCTGGTAAATCTTCTTGGACAATCAATGTTGCCTGTAAAGCAACTGTACTTACTTCAGAATCTTGACCTCGATAAACATTAGCCGGAACTTCAACTCCAGTCAAATAAGGATACTTAGAATTTAATTTATCTATCTGCTCTTGACTAAAGTTCAACAAATCAATATCCTGTGTTGCAGCAACATCCATTACAGCTGCTGTTGGTGTTCCAGCTGTTAAGAATGCAGCATCAATCTGTCTATCAGATAATCTGCCAGCCGCTTCAGAGAATGATAAGTAATCTTCATCCAAATCATCATATGTAATTCCAAAAGCATTTAAAATTTGACTAGCATTAGCTTCTACTCCACTACCAGGAGCACCCACTGCTACACTTTTACCTTTCAAATCAGAAATTTCTTCTATTCCTGCATCGTCTCTAACTACAATCTGAATAACTTCAGGATATAAAGTTGCAATCCCTCTCATATTTTGTACCGACTCATCAAATTGCTGTACTCCATCGTAAGCATAACTTGCTATATCATTTTGAATGATCGCTATTTCAACTTCCTGATCACTAATCAATCTAACATTTTCAACAGAAGCTCCTGTTGATTGAGCAGAAACACTTAAGTTAGCCACCTCTTCATCAACCAAATTAGCTATAGCTCCACCAAGCGGATAATAGACACCTGCTGTTCCACCAGTACCAATTGAAAAGTATTCAGTCTGAGCTGCCTCCTCTGATCCACACCCCACTAAGCCTACTGTTAAAACTAATAATGCAACTACACATAAGATTACTTTTTTACTTTTAAACATTTTCACTACTCCCTTCTTCTTTATCAAATTCAATTAAAATTGCTCTCTAAAAAACAACAAATCATAACTTAAATACCCTCCTAATACATCTCAAACAATTGATACTTACTAAATCCTCCTTTCTATTAATTTCCAACACCTTTACTTCGTATTACAACTCTCTAGTTAACATCACTAAAGTTGTTACTGTCTCTATTTAGCACTGATTAATCTAAATAACATATGTTCACTATATTTTTTTACAATTACATGTCAATTTAATGTTAACTATTTACCTTCCTCAGAAAATTAAGAATAATAACATTTTTTAATTTAATCAAATCGATATCCAGTACCCAATAAATCTCATCCTCAATTTTAAAAATTCTTACTTATTATGACAATCAGTAGTTTGTGATTAATTTTTTTACAAAATTCATAAATTAATTTCAAAAAAACCTTCGGTGATTTATAATAAAATAATACAATTATAATATTATTATACAAAACTATCATCTTTATGTCAAGGTTTTGCAATCTTGCTAAAAACGATTTCTTAAATGTTTTTAGCTCTTCCTCGTCAATTACCTAAATGACAAGCTACAAAATGTTCCTCTTCTTGTTCTGCAAATTCTGGAACTTCTCTTCTACAAATATCCTCTGCAAATGGACAACGAGTATGAAAAGTACAACCACTAGGAGGATTAATTGGGCTTGGTACATCCCTCTCTAGAATAATCTTCTCCCTTTTCACCTCAGGATCAGCTACAGGAATAGCCGATAACAATGCTTTTGTATAAGGATGTTTAGGATCTTCATATAATTTATTCTTAGCTGTTAACTCGACCATTCTTCCTAAATACATCACAGCAACTCGATCACTAATATGACGCACAACACTCAAATCATGAGCTATAAAGATATAAGTCAGTCCCAACTCCTCCTGTAAATCCTTCATTAAATTAATTACCTGGGCCTGAACAGAAACATCAAGTGCTGAAACAGGCTCATCGCAGACAATCACTTTAGGAGCGACAGCTAAGGCTCGAGCAATCCCAATCCTTTGTCGTTGTCCTCCACTAAACTCATGAGGATATCTATATATATAATCAGGAACTAATCCTACTTTTTCTAATAATTCCTTTACTATTCTCTTCTTCTCTTTCCCTTTAGCTAAGCCATGAATCTCTAATGGCTCACCAATGATATTACCTACTTGCATCCGCGGATTTAAAGAAGCATAAGGATCTTGAAAGATCATCTGCATCTCTCTGCGCAGACTACGTAGTTCTTTTTTATTTAAAGAATGAATATCCCGCCCTTCAAATAAGACTTGCCCCTCAGTAGCATCTAATAACCTCAATAAGACTCGACCGGTTGTAGATTTACCACAACCTGACTCACCAACCAAGCCAATAGTCTCTCCCTTTTTAACATTAAAATTCAAACCATCCACTGCTTTAACTACCTCTTGTCGCTTATTGAAGAGGCCTCCTTTTATTGGAAAATATTTCTTTAAATTATTGACTTCTAAAATTGCTTCTGCCATCAACTTGCACCTCCTATTCTGCTTTCAAGTCTAATAAATCATGCTTCCAACAACGGACAATATGACCAGAATTAATCTCTTCTAATTGTGGTTCTTGCTGTTGACACTTATCAATTGCATAATCACAACGATTAGTAAATTTACAACCTGCTGGAAAACTGAATGGATCAGGCACAACTCCTCTAATTGGTTCTAGGTGATTAATATCTGCCTGCAATTTAGGTATTGAATTGATTAATCCAGCAGTATATGGATGTTGTGGATTCTTAAACAATGTCTTGACATCAGTCTTTTCTACAACTTTTCCACCATACATAACTGCCACTTCATCAGCTACTTCAGCAATTACTCCCAAATCATGAGTAATTAACATAATTGCAGTTTCAAACTCATCCTTTAAATCCTGCATCAATTCTAAAATTTGAGCTTGAATAGTTACATCTAAAGCGGTCGTAGGCTCATCAGCAATCAACAGTTCAGGATTACAAGCTAAAGCAATAGCAATCATTACCCTTTGTCTCATTCCACCACTCAATTGATGGGGATGCTCATGAACTCTCTGCTCAGGAGAAGGAATCCCTACCTTTTCTAGCATAACTACCGCCTTTTCTAAAGCCTGTTCCTTATTTAACCCTTGGTGTAATCTAAGCACCTCAGCAATTTGATCCCCAACAGTATAGACAGGATTTAAAGAAGTCATCGGCTCCTGAAAGATCATTGAGATCTCATTTCCTCTAATCTTTCTAATTTCATCTATAGATTTATCAAGTAGATTTTCACCTTTAAAGTTTATTTCTCCACCAACAATTTCACCAGGAGGATTTGGAATTAGCTGCATAATTGATGATGCCGTTACACTCTTTCCTGAACCAGATTCTCCAACAACTCCTAATGTCTGGCCTTTTTCAATACTAAAACTGACTCCCTCTACTGCTTTAACCGTTCCTTTCGATGTGAAAAAGTACGTTTGTAAGTCATTTATTTCTAAAATAGTATCTCCCATCTAGTTCACCTCCATTAATCTTTCATCTTTGGATCTAATACATCACATAATTGCCAGTTCAGGAAACCACTTTTAAGGACATAGCTTCCCCTCTAACTATCCTTGCCAGTCTAGGCCAACTTATTCTCCCGTCTTTCTGTGAACCTCTCCACCTAAATCAGAAACAAGATTTAGATAGAGCTTCTCCTACGAGTGGAAAAACCATTTCACTCTTCGTGGAGAAACCAACTGCTTTATACAGATTAAAGTTCAAT
>NZ_JALKBX010000071.1 GCF_023227745.1 Natroniella acetigena
TTAATCCTTTTTTAAAAGAAAATGAAATTCTAAGAATAAGCGAGCATAAGTGAGATAAATTTAATTTATAGAGGGAGTGGTAGAATGTTAAAGGAGAAATTAGAGGGAAGTATTAGGAATAAGATTATGTTGATCATAGCAGTTACTAGTATAGTGATTTTTACTGCAGTTATTCTAATTACCAATTTTTGGATTTATGAATCTGTATTTCATCTAGTTGAAGATATGGTAATTGAAACTACAGCTGAGGAAGCTGATTTGATTAGTGATTGGTTTGAGGAAAGAAGGGGTCAACTAGAAGATTATGCTGCAACTTCAGAAGTTAGGAGTGCAGAGTGGGAGCAAGCAGAAGAGTTTTTAAAGGAACGGCAGGAGGAGTATTCTAAGACTTATGAGATATTATTCATTGCCGATAGTGATGGATATGTCAATGCTACTAATGGGGCGACTGGACAAGCAAGTGACTTAGAGTATTTTCCGAAGGCTATGGCTGGAGAAACTGTAGTTACAGATCCCTTTACTTCGCGGGGAACAGGAAATCCAGTTTCAGTTGTTGCAGCTCCTATTAAGGATGATGGGGAAGTAGTAGGAGTGATGGGAGGGACAATTAGTTTAGAAACGACATTATTTGAGTTGGTTTCTGATATGGGTGTTGATCATCGAGATTCTTTTTCATATCTGGTTAATAGTGAAGGGCAGTTTATTACCCATCCTGATTCAGCGTTGGTTTTAGAAGAGAATATAAAGGAAAGGCCTGAGCTGGAAGATGCAGCGGATAATATGCTCAATAACCAGAGAGGAAGAGTAGACTATACTTTAGATGGTGTTAGTAATTATGTTTATTTTCAGGAGATTCCTGAGATTAATGAATGGAAGTTAGCAACTAGGGTGCCTGATGAATTTATCAGTCAGCCTATAAATAATGTTAGAAATGTTTTGATTGGTATATTAATAATTACTTTAGTACTCTTATTAGTTGTAGGGTTTAAGCTTGGTAGTTATATTACTGAGCCTATTGGTGATATAATGGCTACAATTAAGCAAATAAATGAAGGTGATCTGACTGTCCAGATTGAGAACATAGAAAGAAATGATGAATTGGGCGTTTTAGCAGAGACTATCAATAAATATATTATTGAAAATAGAAGGATAGTAGCAGAATTACACGAGGCTGCGGAAGATTTATCAGCTTACAGTGAGGAGTTATCAGCTTCAGCAGAGGAAGGAACTGCGACGATCGATAGTGCTAAAGATTTAATTGAAAATATGTCAGCGGGTATTCAGCAGATTTCAGCCAGTGCTGAGGAAGTAGCAAGTTTTTCTCAAGAAGCTAATCAACAAGCAAGTTTTGGTAGCGATAATCTTGAAGAGACAGTTGAAAGCATTAGAGAGATTAACGATTCAGTTCAAGAGACTGTAGTAGTAATTAATGGATTGGCTGATAATTCAAAAGAGATTGAAGAAATAGTAGAGTTAATTACTAATATAGCTGAACAGACCAATCTTTTGGCTTTGAATGCAGCTATTGAAGCAGCTAGAGCAGGTGAACATGGACAAGGTTTTGCAGTTGTAGCAGAAGAGATAAGACAGTTAGCTGAAGAAACTTCCCAAGCAACTGAAGAGGTTACTGAGTTGATTATTAGAACAAAAGAACAGTCTGAGAAGGGATTAAAAGCAGTTACTGAAGTGGATGAAAAAGCAACAACAGGTCAGGAGATTGTAGAACGGACTGGTCAAGTGTTTACTAAAATTTATGAGGCAGTAGAAGAAACTTCAGTCCAAATTGAACAGACTGCAAATGCTACTAATGGGTTGGCCCAAAATAGTGAAGAAGTAACTAATGCAACTGAAGATATTAAGAATATGTCTGATGAAGTTGCTAACTCATCACAGGAATTAGCAAAAATGGCACAGAAATTACAAGAAGTAGTAGAACAATATAAGGTTTAAGTTTATAAGATAGATAACTGTAACTTGGAGAGGTTTAAACCTCTCCGAGTATTTTAAAATGATTAGTCTCTATTAAAAGCTAGTAGAATAACTTCATCATTGCTATCTTGATTTATTTCTGCTTCGATATTTTTGATTTTTTCTAGTTGTTCTTGGTTTAAGTCTGTATATTTGTATCCATTTACAGCCATTATTTCACCTCCATTTCATATTTAAAGTCTCTCCAGTTTTAAAAATAGTTATACATCTTTTGCACGTAAAACCTGACGGGCTTGCCCTCAGGATGTAAGTGCTATTTCAAAAATAATTCGATATTATTTTTGAAATATGATATACTAATAATAAGTTAAGGTAAATCTAACAACTGAATATATAGGGTTGTAGCAAGAATTAAGCGATAACCAAGCTCCTTTGCTACATAAAATATTCAAGGTATCAGAATTCCTTAATCGTCAGTACCGTAGGGCGTACGGGATTCTAAGCCTCTGGAGAAACTGTAAGACCTACCAAATCTAATAATTGATATTAGGTTGACATAGGCTCGTTTCTAGGAATGAGGAATCCACGTTGGGCTTGCCCCGTGGAGCGTCAAACATTCTTGGAGTAACTTAATTTGTCCCTTAAATAGATAAAAATTTATTAGAATTATCTTTTCATTTTTGTAATTAATTTAAATAATTAATATTAAATTATAAAAAAGATTTTTTAATGAAATTCCTTGACTAACGACCATAAGTAATGTATAATATTAACAAATTGAATAAGTCTACATTTTAGGTTCAACAGATTTGCTGTTGATTAAAAGGGAATCAGGTTAAAATCCTGAACGGTCCCGCCACTGTAACTGGAAGAAAAAAAGCAGTTAATAGTTAATAATGAATATTGAATAGTTGAAGTTCAAGATCAAAAACTATTGACTGTTAATAAGACTTAAGTAAGCCACTTGGAGGAGTTAGTGATTAGTAACTAGTTACCAGCTACTAGCAACTAATAACAAACCTTCAGGGAAGGTTAAGTCTGTAAGCCAGAAGTCAGGAGACCTGCCTAAAATGGGGGATAATATCACTCACGAGGATGGGAATATTAGATATATGATTATTCTATCCTTTCTCTGTTGTGAGAAAGGATTTTTTATTAGAATGTTTTAGTAAAGTCTTCCCTTTCTACCCCTTTCCTTCATTATGTGAGAAAGGGGTTTTATTTATTTTTGAGATTTTTTCATAGATTATAGTTTGTGTTAATTACTCATTTTAAAACACTTCTTAAACAGCATGTAGAGGTGAGATTGAGAAGACTAATTAAATTATAGTTTTTCTCCCTGTGCATGCTAATTTTTTAAAAGTATAATCAACATCTGGATTTATTATATCTTCGTTGGTAAAAGAAGGTAGGTAATTGGTTATATATTTATTGTTATGTTAGTGTGTTTTTATTAATTTGCTGTTAATCCCATAGTATAGTAGTACCCTTACTTTCAATCTTTAGTTGAAGTAGAGTTTTCAGCTGAAGATTGAAAGGTGTTTTTTGCAGGGATATAGTGTAATACCAAAACTAAATAATGCTAAATAATTGGGTGCCGCTGGCTACGACCAGGGGAGAATAGGGAATCAGGTGCAAAGCCTGAACAGGCCCGCTACTGTAACTAGCAAAAGAGCAATTGACAATTGATAATTGATAATTACTAATAAGACTTAATAAAACCACTTGGATATTTCAATATCTAGGGAAGGTGAAGTCTATAAGCTAGAAGTCAGGAGACCTGCCTAATCATTGAGCCTACAGATCTTCGATGGTAAGAGGGAGTAGGTAATTAGTCCTAGTAGCTAGTTATCTTGAGTCTCAGATTATTGAATTGAGACCTTTATATTTATAAGCAACCCTGATCTTGATATCAAGATCAGGGTTAATATTATTTTAATGGGGGATGCTTATAAGAAAGAATTAGAAGTTAATTTGTATAATAACAAAAATTTTAAAGAGATGTAATACGAAAAAGAAAAGGAGGTACTTTAATGAAGTTAAAGTTTAAGAGATTAAGAAAAAGATTAATAACATTATTAGTAATTTCTCTTTTGGTCTTTAGTTTATTTGGTTGTGGAACAGAAGAGGCTATGGATGAGCAGGATGTAGATTTAATTGATGAAGCAGAAGAACAGGTGGAAGTTGTTAGATTAGAAGGAGGGAGTGATGATGGTTATCCTACTCCCTATGCTCATTATTCAAGAGGGCCAGGAGCATATAAGATGAATTTGATTTTTGATGGCTTATTGGAGAGAGATGAAGATGGATTGGTTCTTTGGTTGGCTGAGGACTATGAAGTCAGTGATGATGGTCGACAGTATCTGTTTACTATTCGTAATGAAGTTAAGTGGCAGGATGGAGAGGCTATGACTGCTGAAGATGTTAAATTTACTTTTGAATATAGCAGTGAACATCCAATGGTAAGAACGCGAGTTGAACCTGATGAGGTTGAAGTGGAAGTAAAGGGGGATAATCAAGTTTTATTTACTGCTTCTGAACCCAATGCCAGTTTGCTTTATAATCTAGGTAGGGTTCCTATTATCCCCAAACATATCTGGGAAGATGTGGAGAATCCAGAGGATTATCTTGAAGAAGAAGCGGTGATAGGAACTGGACCATACCGCTTAGCGGATTATAGTCAAGAGCATGGTACTTATCGTTTTGAAGCTTTTGAGGACTTCTGGGGGCCAAGGCAGAATGTGAAAGCTATAGAATTTATACCTGTTAGTGAAGATATTATGGCCTTTGAACAGAGGGAAATAGATTTAACCAGAATAGGAACAGACTTATTACCACGTTTTGAGAAACAGGAAGGGGTTGAAGTTGTACAGAGACCAGCTTTCTGGGGGTATCGTTTACGATTTAATATGCAAGATAATGCTCAACTTGAAGATAAAGAGTTAAGACAGGCTATCAGTTATGCCCTGGATCTTGAAGATATGGTAGAAAGAGATGCTCGGGGAGCTGGTGTGCCTGGAAGTGCAGGGATTTTGCCTCCAGATCATGTGATGTATAATCCTGAAGTGAAGAATTATGGTCAAAATTTAGATAAGGCAGAGGAATTACTGGTAGACTTAGGTTATGATCAGGTTAATGAAGATGGAATTCGCTATAATGAAGATGGTGAGAAGTTGTGCTTTGATTTATTTGTCAGAGATAGTACGATCAGATTAGCAGAGATAATGAATGAACAGTTGTCTGAACTGGGAATTAATCTGTCAATCAGAAGTGAAGAACGTCAGACGCATGATAATCGACTCCATAACAATGATTATCAATTAATTATTCACGGTGGAGGTGGCTGGGGAGGTGACCCAGATTATTTAAGAGAAAGATTCATGACTTCAACTGATGATGAGGAATATGTTGACACACAGAGTTTAGGTTATGAAAATCAAGAGCTGAATCAATTATTGGAAGAGCAAAGGTATGAAGTTGATCAAGAAAGACGTGAAGAAATAATTTTTGAAATTCAAGAATTATTGGCTGAAGATGTACCTCAGATTGCACTTTATTATCCAGCGGGTTATACAGCTTATAGAGCAGATAAGTATGATGGCTGGATGTTTATGTTCGATCATCATTCTTTAACTCATCCTAAACTCTCTTATCTAACAAGGGAGTGATCTTAATTGAAAAAAGTAAGAGGTATGAGAGTAATAGAGTATTTACTGACTGTTTTAGTGATAGTAACCCTTAATTTTGCACTTCCTCGGGCTATGCCCGGGGATCCCTTCCTGATTATGTCAGAAACTGAGGAAGATGTAGTGGTTTTGACAGAAGAACAACGAGAGTATTATTTTGAATTATATGGTTTGGATAAGCCAATTACTGAACAATATGTTTCTTATCTAGGTGATTTGCTTAGAGGAGATTTGGGTCTCAGTATTTATTATAATGAAGATGTAAGTACTATCATTTTACGTAGACTACCATGGACATTATTTCTAGTCATTTCTACGGTAATCTTACGGACTATAATTGGAAGTTTACTTGGAACCATTTCGGCTTGGTGTCGGGGGAATTTTTTCGATCAATTCTTATTTTTTAATCTGATTACCATTTCAGAAATTCCCGCTTTTATTACAGGACTATTAATTTTATTTGTTTTTTCTGCTATGTTGGGACTATTTCCTCTTTCAGGGGCTATGAGCCACTTTACAACTTATGAAAGTTTATGGGAACAAATAGTAGATATTCTCCACCATGCTTTTTTGCCGATTATAACTTTAACCCTGGCTAGATTGGGGGGGATTTATTTACTAGCTAGAAATAGTGTAATTACTGTTATTCAGAAGGACTACTTAGTTACTGCCCGGGCCAAGGGTTTAAGTAAAGGACGAATCCTTTTGCGCCATATTTTAAGAAATGCCATGTTGCCGATAGTAACTAGAACTTTTTTGAGTTTAGGTTCTCTAGTTGGCGGGGCGATACTGGTGGAAAATGTATTTAACTACCCTGGTTTAGGTCTTCTTATGCAAGAGGCAGTAAATGTACATGACTATACTTTGATTCAGGGAATTTTCCTGGTAGTAGCTCTTTTTGTTCTAGTGGCAAACTTAATGGCAGATTTAATATATAAACATCTTGATCCAAGAATAGAGAGTCAAGAACAAACAACAAGTTAGGTGGGAAGATAATTATGGATTTTTATCCAAAAGTCAAATCAGCAGTTAATTATTTTAAACAGTTTTCTTTATCAGGTAAGTTGGCTCTAATTATGATCTTAATTATTTTGTTAATAGCTATTTTTGCTCCTTGCTTGAGTTCTCATCCTCACCAGAGATCATCGGGGTCGGCGCTTACTCCCCCTGATGGAGAACATCTATTAGGAACCGATGATCTGGGGATTGATCTGTGGGCTCAGATAGCCAATGGGGCTCGGATTAGTTTGATGGTGGGCTTTGGAACTGCCCTACTGGCTGCTCTGGGTGGAGGGATTTTAGGTATTATTGCTGCTTATAAGGGTGGTTTGATTGATAAAATTTTGATGAGATTAATCGATATTATGATGGTGATGCCTGATTTACCGGTCATGATCTTGTTGGCTGCCTTCTTTGGCCCCAGTCTATTTAACATTATTTTAGTACTTAGCCTCTTTTCCTGGATTAGACCGGCTAGAGTTGTACGTTCTCAAATTTTAATGTTAAAGGAACAAAGTTATATTAAATCTGCTGAGAGCTATGGGGCCAGTAGCTGGTATTTAATTTGCAAGCATTTTTTACCTGAAGTTTCTCCTCTATTGGCTGTTAGTATAATTCGGCTGTCGGGTAGAGCTATTGTAGCTGAAGCAGGACTTTCCTTTTTAGGATTAGGTGATCCCACTTCTAGAAGTTGGGGATTAATCATTCATCATGCACTCAATTTTGCAGGGATTTATTATACTCCTTTTTGGAGATGGTGGTTGTTGTATCCTTGGTTAGCACTGACTATTTTGATAGTTTCGTTGGCCTTTATTGGTCGTGATCTGGAAAGAATAGTCGATCCACGATTGGGAAAATAAGGAGGAATTAGTAATGAATGAAGATAATCAGTATTTGCTTGAAGTAAATGGTTTATCTGTTATTTATGGATCTGAAGATAATAAGTTAAAGGCGGTTGATGGTCTTTCACTTCAGATGAAGGAGGGAGAGACTATAGGTGTTATTGGGGAATCAGGATCGGGGAAGAGTACACTGGCTTTAGCTATAATGGGACTGATTAAGGGGGGAGAAATTAAAGGGGAGATAGTTTATGATGGTCATGATCTAGTAGGCTTATCAGAGAAAGAGTTAAAGGAGTTTCGTTGGCAGAAGGTTGCTTTGGTCTTTCAAAATTCTCTGGAGGTGCTCAATCCTGTTTTGACTATTGGAGAGCAGATCAGAGAACCCCTTCAGACCCATTATGATTTATCTAAAAAAGAACTTGAAGGTAGGGTAATAGAGTTATTGAACTTAGTAGGTTTAAATCCTGAATGGAGAAATCATTATCCCCATAATCTATCAGGAGGAATGAGACAGAGAGTCTTGTTAGCTATGGCATTATCTTGTGATCCTGAGCTTTTAATTATTGATGAGCCAACAACTGCTTTAGATCCTGCTAGTAAGGAAGAGATATTACAATTGTTAAATAAATTACAGAAACGATTAGGTTTTGCTATGCTTATGATATCTCATGATTTAGGAACTATTAAAGAGCTTACCTCGCAGGTAATGACCATGTACTGTGGTCAAGTAGTTGAAGTAGGACTTACAGAAAAGGTATTTAAAGACCCTCTCCATCCTTATACCAGAGGCTTATTAAACTCCTCCCCGAATCTCTTTAAGTATAAGGATCTGTGGGGGATTGAAGGGGAGGTATCCCAAGGAAAGGGTTGTGCTTTTTCACCCCGTTGTTGTCAAAGTGGAGAAAATTGTAATGATTCAAGGCCTTCTTTAGAATATGTTGCTCTTGAACGGATGGTAGCTTGCCATAAAGGGGGAATCGAGAAGTTTTTGGAAGCTAGAGATATAAAGAAGACTTATCGGATGAAGGGTAAAGAAGTTAAAGCTGTAAAAGGAGTAAATTTAGAGATTAAGAGTGGAGAGGTAGTAGCTTTAGTTGGTAAGTCTGGTTCTGGAAAGTCTACAGTGGCCCATACTTTGGTAGGGGTTAAAGATTTTGATGAAGGAGAAATATATTATAGAGGCAAGAAGGTGGAAGATAACTGGGCGACTAAGATGATCGGAGGAATGCAGATTGTCTTTCAGGATCCTTCATCTTCAATCAGTAGTCGATTAAGGGTCTTAGATGCCATTAAGGAGCCGCTGGATATAATTAAATGGGGTAATCAAGAAGCAAGGAAAGAAAAAGTAGTTGAATGCTTGCAGAAGGTACAGTTACCTGCATCTAAGGAGTTTTTGGACCGTTACTGCCATGCTTTGAGTGGGGGCCAACGCCAGCGAATAGCTATAGCACGAGCTTTAGTAACTGAGCCTAAATTATTGATTGCTGATGAGATAACTTCGTCGTTAGATCCTTCAACCCAAGCCAATTTATTAAGAAAGTTGAAGGCCTTACAGAATCGAGCCGGTTTTGCCATGTTATATATTACACATGATCTACATTTGGTCCGTAAGATTGCCGATAAGGTCTGTGTAATGCATGGAGGTGAGATTGTAGAGCGAGGTGTTTCTTTTGAGATCCTTGAAAATCCAAAGCATGGATATACAAAAAAGCTCTTAAGTAATGCTTTTAGAAGTTTAATTTAGATTTTAAGGGAAAATAAAAATTATTAAGGAGATGGTGAATGATGGAATTTGAAGTTGTTGGTACGGTAGAGAGTAAATTTAAAGAGCCAGTTGGCCCAGATAAAATGCGACAAGAGGAGAGTACTATTGTGATTAAACCAGAGTATGAGGAGGGGCTTTATCGAATTGAGGACAATGACTATCTACAGGTGGTATTTCAATTTCACCTTTCGGATGGTTATAAGCTGAAAGCTCCTCGTCGCCATGGTAAAGAGAGAGGGGTTTTTGCATCTCGCAGTCCTAGGCGACCTAGTTCTATAGGTATTACTTGTGTAGAGTTACTTGAGCGAGAGGGCAGAAGGCTTAAAATAAGAGGATTGGATGCTATAGGTGGAACACCAGTGCTTGATCTTAAACCTTATGCTTCAGTTATGGATGATCCGAAGAAAGATTCTACTGCTAAAAAAGAGGAGACTAAATAGGAAATTAGTTATTAATTAATGCTTGGAGCATAAAAGGAGGAAGATCATGTCGGATCTTAAAAAGAATGATAAAGAAAGTACAGTTACAGATAAATCCATGCTAAAAGTATTAAGTCGACTTATTGGTTATGCCCAGAATCATTGGTTGGCTCTGCTAGGGGTAATCTGCGGTGTTCTAATTTCTACGGGATTAGGTCTTCTCCCTCCTTGGCTGATTCGATATGGTATAGATAATATGATTTCTGAGGGAGAACCAGATTATCTTTGGTTATTGGGGCTTATTATGGTAGCAATATCACTATTAAAAGGAGTTATAGATTTTGGCAAAAGATATCTAGCTGAGTATGTATCACAGAGTATTATCTATGATATTCGTAAAACATTATACACTCATCTTAACAAACTTTCCTTTCTATTTTACGATCAGAGCCAAACAGGAGATATTATGTCTCGTTTAACAGCTGATGCTGATGCCTTGAATCGATTTTTATCAAATTCCAGCATACATATATCTGGAAATCTTTTGACCATAGTGGGCGTATTTATTATTATGTTCAGTTGGGAGTTTAAATTAGCAATCTTATACCTGTTGATGTTACCTTTAATGATACTAGCTATGAAGAACTATGCTACTGGAGTTAGACCTATGTTCCGCAGAGCTAGAAATAAATTTGCTGAGCTAACATCAATCCCTCAGGAAGTATTTAATGGGATTAAAGTTGTTAAGCTTTGTGGATGTGAGAAGTGGGAGGTAGAACGATTTAAAGAGGAGAATAGAGATTACTTTGATATCAAAATGGAAGCAGCTAAGCTTTCAGCTAAATGGATGCCTTATACTCGTTTTATATTGGGATTAGGTACTACCTTGGTAGTCTGGTATGGGGGACGATTGGTCATTAATCAAGCAATTTCTGTAGGAACTTTAGTTGGCTTTATAGGCTATATATCTATGTTGATTAAGCCTATTAAACAGACAGGGATGATGATCAACTTTAGTTCTCAGGCTGTTGCTTCTGCTGAAAGAATCTTTGAAATTTTGGATATTGAACCTGATATTAAAGATTCGCCAGAAGCTTACGAACTACCAACTGTTAATGGAAAGGTTAAATTTAAGAATGTCTCTTTTTCCTATCAAGATAATAATCAGGTTTTAAAGGGGATCAATCTAACTGTTAATCCTGGTGAAACTATAGCTATCGTAGGGCCAACTGGAGCAGGGAAGAGTACTTTAATCCATTTAATACCCCGTTTTTACGATCCTGATAATGGAGAAATCTTAATTGATGGTCATAATTTAAAGGAGGTTACTGTTGACAGTCTCCGACAGCAGGTAGGTATCTTACTTCAGAATAACTTCCTCTTTGCTGCCTCTATTTATGAGAATATCTCATATGGTGTTCCAGAAGCTTCTAGAGAAGAGATTATTGAGGCTGCTAAATTGGCTCAGATACATGAGTTTATTACTTCACTGCCTTTAGGTTATGAAACTCCAATAGGAGAAAGAGGGGTCAATCTCTCTGGTGGACAAAAACAAAGGTTAGCTATGGCTCGAGTTTTACTAACAAATCCTAGACTGTTGATACTCGATGAACCTACTTCTAGTATAGATATTGAAACAGAAGAAAAGATGCAGTTGGCTCTAAAAGAGGTGCTCAAAGATCGTACTACTTTTATTATTGCTCATCGGCTTTGGACGGTACAAAGAGCAGATCGTATTTTGGTAGTTAAGGAGGGCCAGATTATTGAACAAGGAAGCCATGAAGAGCTATTAGCCAATAATGGACTTTATAGTAAACTCTATGGCTCTGTCTTAAAATCTGGGAAGATAGAAGAGTACTCTCAGCTAAAAGGAAATATTGGAAGACTGAGTATTTAGTCTTAGGATGCTTTGCAATTATTGATGGTT
>NZ_JALKBX010000072.1 GCF_023227745.1 Natroniella acetigena
TTGCCAATGTACAATTAAACTTAAGTAACAAAGGGTAATTAAAAATCCGTAGAAGGATTTTTACATCTACGGAGAGTTCGCAGGACTCGGAGGAGAGAGTAGGAAGCAAATTTACAATGTAGGATTGAGTTTAAGTTTAAGTCTAAGGTTAAGTAAGTAATAAACCCTTATATTTTTGGATTGACTTAATCTCAAACTTAAGCTATCAATAACAAAGAGGTGATGATTAAAAATGGAAAATGAAGGTAGAATCAAAGTGGTAGACGAAGAAGAAGGTATTGTTTTATTAGAAGAGCATGATGGGGAGCAAAGAGAATATGAAATAGTAACTGTATTAGATGTTAAAGATGAAACTTATTTAATCTTACTCCATGAGGATGATAATGATACTGGGGAAGGATATGCTTTAAAGGTTGTTGAAGATCAAGAAGGTAATAAAGCCTATCAACCAGTGGTAGATGAAGATGAGCTAGTTAAATTACAACAAGAACTAACTGAAAGCCAGCAGTGATTTTTTTGTTTTCCCCCTTCTTTTTTGAATTCAGGTATAAAACCTGTGAAAATAGTCAATACTGATAATAGAAATTCAAATGAAAGGGGGATTTATATGTTACTAACAGAAACTTTTTTAGATGATAGGTACTTTAGAATAGAGAGTACGACTCATGCTTTAGAAAGAATGGAAGAAAGAGAGATAGAAAAAGAGTTGGTTACAGCAATTATTTTGAGCTTGGATCAGAAATTATTAAAGTATAATGATACTGGAGAAGAGATTGCGATTGTTGATCAAGAAAATAATTTGGCTGTAATTATTGAGGTAAGAGATTTTAAAGCGGTAGTCATCACTGTTATAGACCGTTCTAATATACATATTAAAGACGGTACTCGGCTTGAAGAAATAGCATGATTATTAAAGGTTTTGACTAGGCATTCTGAACTCGATGGGGTTCAGGATGCCTAATTTAATTATAGGGGTATTGAAGTAAAGCTTTATTACAATTATGTGTCACTTCCAGTGACACATAATTGAGTTGACAGTGTACGGTTTACAGTTTACAGTTAAGATCAAAACCTTAAAAAATTAAGACCTTTGAAATGCCTTATGTTGGCAGGTTTATAGTGATTTTGATTTAAGTTTTTAATGGTTTTAACTGTCAACCGTCAACTGTAAACTGTACACTGATATATAGTGGCAAAGTGCCACTATATATCAATAAAAAGCAAGGTGATTAGAAAATTATGTATCAAGTTGACGTATATGATATAGGGGACGAAGTTTTTATCATTTGCGAAATCTTAAAATATTGTTTATAATAAGGGAGAAATAGAGATGAAGGGATGTGACAGATGATAGTTGCTAAAGTTTTAAAAAGAACAGGGATTCTTCTATTATTAGTATTAGTTTTAATTAATTTTGCTTTGTTTAATTATGGGCGGCAGTTATTAGAGCCTGTAGATTATAATTTAACTCAAACAGATAAATTAGTTGAAATTGAACCAAATACTTCAATCAATAGAATTGGAAAGATGCTATATCAGAAAGGTTTAATTCGGAGTCCTTTCATTTTTAGAATCTATTTGAGAGTTAAGGATTTATCAACGGGTGTACAAGCTGGTCATTATAAATTAAATTCGGGAATGTCGACCCCTGAAATTATCGATAAGTTGGTTAGAGGGGAAACTGCTGATTACACTATTACCGTCTTTGAAGGAGCTAGGGTTGAACAGATTGCAGATTTGTTGGCTAGAGAGGGGGTTGATCGGGACAAGTTTTTGGGGTTGGCCCGACATAAAAAGCTAGATTTTTTACCAGAGCGGGATGATGTCAAGTATAATTTGGAAGGTTTTTTATATCCTAATACTTATCGGATTCCTTATGGAAGTTCTGAGCGTGATGTGATTAGGATTATGGTCAATGAATTTAAGAGACAGGTCAATTTTTTAGAGGAGCAGATAGAGGATAGTGATTATGACTTGTATGAGATAGTAACTATTGCATCTTTGATCGAAGGAGAAAGAAAGGTAGCAAGTGAAGAACCTTTGATTGCTAGTGTGATTTATAATCGACTAGAGATAGGAATGAGGTTGCAGTTAGATGCTACAGTTCAATATAGTTTACCTGAGCATAAGTCGAGGTTATTATATAGGGATTTAGAAGTAGATTCACCATATAATACTTATAAGATTTCTGATTTACCGCCAGGGCCAATTAATAATCCTAGTTTATCAGCTATGAGATCTGCTTTAAATCCTGCTGAGACAGATTATTTATATTATGTGGCAACGACTGGGGGCTATCATGAATTTACTAGAACTTATCAAGAGCATTTAGAAGTACAACGAGGATTAAATAATTAAGCTGTTAAAGGGAATAATAATTGAAGGTTGATAATTTAATAAGGGTGGTATTAATGAGTAATATCTTACAGGAATGGATTATTGATTATTTAAGAGAAGAACAACAAGCACTACCAGAAGAGTTAAAAGAGATTGAAGCAGAAGCTAAAGCAAGGAATATACCGATTATTGAGCCAGAAGTTGGAAATTTATTGAGTTTGCTAGTCCAGATTAATGCTCCTCGTAGAATCTTAGAATTAGGGGCTGCTACTGGATATTCTACTTTGTGGTTGGCTAAAGAGTTTAAGGGGGAAGAGATTGTAACGATCGAGTTAAAGGAAGCTGATGCTCGGCAAGCAGAGCAAAACTTTAAGCGGCTTGGTTATAATAAGATTGAACTGATGGTTGGAGATGCACTGGAGATTATGCCCCAATTAAGTGGTAAGTTTGATTTGATCTTTATCGATGCAGCTAAAGGGCAGTATCTTAATTTTTTAGAAGAAAGTCTTAATTTAGTTACAGATGGAGGTTTGATTATAGCAGATGATGTTTTATTTAAAGGGATGATTGCTGATGATCGCTTTTATCATCCACGTTATAGTACTTTAGTTAAAAGGTTAAGAGAATATGTAGAGCGAATTATGAATCATCAGCAATTAAGTTCATCGATAATTCCATTAGGAGATGGAGTAGCAATTAGTGTCAAGAGGGAGGAAATATAAGTGGAAATACCAGAATTGTTGGTTCCAGCAGGCAATTTAGAAAAGTTAAAGATGGCAGTCTTATATGGAGCAGATGCCGTTTATGTAGGAGGAGAAGATTATGGATTACGTAAGAAGGCAGGAAATTTTTCTATCGAAGAGTTAGAAGAAGGGATTGGATTTGCTCATCAAGAGGGGGTAAAGGTCTATGTTACGGTCAATATTATTCCCCATAATGATGATTTGATCGGTTTGCCTGAATATATTGAACAGTTACAAGAGTTAGGGATAGATGCTGTCATTGTAGCAGATTCAGGAGTCTTTTCAATCGTTAAGGAGGTAGCTTCTGATTTAGAAGTACATATTAGCACGCAAGCTAACAATACCAATTGGGCAAACGTTAAATTTTGGAAAGACCAAGGAGCGGATAGGGTTATCTTGGCCCGGGAGTTGTCTTTAGAAGAGATTAAGAAGATTGAAGAGAGGGTTGATCTTTCTTTAGAGGTATTTATGCATGGAGCGATGTGTATCTCCTATTCAGGACGCTGTTTATTAAGTAATTATATGATCGATCGTGATGCTAATCGAGGAGAATGTGCCCATTCTTGTCGTTGGAAGTATACTTTGATGGAGGAAGAACGCCCTGGTCAATATTATCCTATTTATGAGGATGAACAGGGAACATATATTTTTAATTCTAAAGATCTATGCATGATCGAGCATCTACCTGAATTGATTGCTACTGGGGTAGATAGTTTAAAGGTTGAGGGAAGGATGAAGAGCTTACATTATGTAGCTACAGTTGCTAATGTATATCGGAGAGCATTGGATGAGTATAAAAAAGATCCAGAGAATTATCAATTTAATCCTGAATGGCTGACAGAATTAAAGAAGATCAGCCATCGGCACTATACTACTGGGTTTTATTTTGGTAAGCCTAGTGGTAAGGAGCAAAATTATAGATCTTCTGGTTATTCTAGAGATTATGATTTTATGGGGATTGTTCGTGATTATCTTCCTCAGACAGAAGAAGCGGTAATTGAGGTCAGAAATAAATTTTTTCAAGGGGATCAAGTAGAGATCTTTGGCCCTGAGACCGATACTTTTGTCGAAGTGATAGATCAGATCAAGGATGAAGATGGCCAGGAGATTGAAACTGCTCCTCATCCACATCAATTAATTACAGTCAAGGTAAATCAATCCGTCAATAAATATGATTTAGTCAGGCGAGAGCGGGAAGGATAGATTAAAGTGGATACCCAAACTATGGAAGTTAAAATAGTAAAAAAAGAATTGGCTTTTGTTGATAAGATATTAAAGGCTTATGAAGGTTTAGCAATGGTTACTGTGGTAGGAACAGAAGGGGAGATTGGAAGGTTGAAATTGGAGTTTACTGAAGGTACTAAGGATGATCTTTTAAAAATATTGAATGATTTACAGAATAAAGTTTCTTTGGAGATTATTGAAGAGGAATAAATGATCTTGATAGGCACAATAGGCTCAATTACCTCGAATGATAGTACTAAAGTCTAGAAGGGGATTAATATAAATATACTAAAAACCCATAAAATAAAATATTAAAATTAAATAATAGTCGAAGGCAGGATGCATACTATTATTAAACAGAAGTAATGGAGGTAATTAAATGCAGAAAAAAAGAGGAATTATTATTATTTTATTGGTGACTTTTCTTTCGATTCCAGTACAAGTACAAGCTAACACTTTAGGACGGGCTTATTATGAGATAGAAATTTCGGGAGGTAATTATTTTCGCTATATTATTCAACCTGGAGATACATTGTATGAGCTTTCGCAGCGGTTTAAAGTTGATTTGGATACCTTACAAGAATTAAATTCAGAAGTAGAGCCTACTAATTTATTGGTTGGGGAAGAGGTTAAGATTAATATAAATGATGATAAGCTTGATTATTATATTGCTCTTCCTAATGATAGCCTTTGGAAGTTAACTCAAAGGCATAATCTTGATTTAGAAGAAATTGTTGAATATAATGGTTTTACTAACCCCAATTATATACTGAAAGATGAGGTTATTCGATTACCAGAAGAAATTTTTACCGCTAGAAATAGGGATATTAAAGTTATTGAGTTTGAGTCACAAGATAATGAACTCAGAGTTTCAGGGTTGGCCCGGGTTTTTGAAGCCCATGTTAGTTATGCTTTAGAGACTGAAGACGGTCAAGTTTTAAAAGAGGGCGGCACAACTGCTTCTATTGCTGGTCCGCACTGGGGGAGTTTTGAAATAGAATTAATTGATATTCCTTCGGAGGCTGATTACTTAACTGTATTTTCAGTTAGTATGAAAGATGGCAGTCGACAAAGCGAGATGGAGTATCAACTCTAACCCTTTAAGACGTTATCTCTTTATTTTTTGATTAGTTAAATTTTTTAGTTCTAAAATGTTTGTCAGTTTTAGGTGATTCTCTTCAAATTACAACAAAGCACACCGTTAACTTGCTGTTAGGTGAAGTAGTGCTACGGTTTAATAAAAAAGCCCCCAACAAGTAATAGTTTAGGAGGCGTTATTCTATTCTTTTTCATTACAACAGTGACCATTTTTTGAACTCATATACACAGAAAGCTGTTTTAAATTATCAGATAAATTAATTAATTTTTTATTCTTAGCAGAATAGTGTACCCAATATCCTTTTTTTTCTCCAATTACAAATCCAGCTTCTCGTAATTTTTTTAAATGTTGAGAAACTGAAGACTCAGAAATATCTAATTTTTTAGCTAAAGATTTTACACAATGTTGCTTATTTAATAATAACGATAATATTTTTAATCTATTTGTATCCGCGATTGCTTTTAAATCTAAAACTATTTTTTCCAAATTATCTACCTCCATTCATTTCTAAGTCTTATTATTATACTTTCCCTTATATTCTTTTTAGCTTTAATTTAATTATTCTACTTCTCATGACTTATCTCCTTCTGTTAATTTTATAAATATATCTTCTAAATTAGGATCTAAAGTGTTGATTGACTTAATTTTAGTTTTATGGTTTCGGGCTAAATTGGTTAATTTATCTGGATTGTCTGTATAAATTTTATATTTATCTCTTTCTTTTTTCACTTTATTAACCATATTCCAGTCTTTAAATTTAAAGCAGTATTTCTATCAAAGCTAACTCTAATAGATTGATTGTTTTTAATAGTTCATTTTAAATTTTCAGGAGTATTAATAGCAGCAATTTTTCCTTTGTTGATTATAGCAATCTTATTACAAAGACTATTTGCTTCATTAATATTATGAGTCGTTAAAAATATTGTCTTTCCCTTAACATAATAATTTAGGGTCTGCTTATATAAGCAGACCCTAAATGAATTTTTACTCTGACTTACAAGAATGCTCTTTTTCTTCACCATGACACTTTTTTATCTGTTCAGGAGAACATTCACTAGGCTTACCTTTTAATCTTTCAGGATGCTCACATTTAGAATCACACATTGAAAATTACCTCCTTATAATTTAATTAAGTGAACACTTAATTAAATTATAACACACTAAATTAGTTTGTCAACTATTAAATTCATTGGTAAAAAAATAATCCTCTTAAAAGTTTTACTTTTATATATATATTATCTTAGCACTGTAGCACTATTTCGCCTAACTCGATATTATTGAAATAGATTTCGTGAATATCTTATTACCTTTAAATTTTAAAGGAAGTAAGAAGAGGCTATTTAAAGGTTGTTAGTATATAATATGGGAATAAGCCTCAGTAAAAAAACTTTAACTTGGTATAATAATAAATCATTTGTAAAAAATAATAGATATATTAGACTTCAAATAATCAATAAAAGGGTGAAAAAATGCCAACTTATTTCGTGTATCCGATATACACTGGAATTTTAGCTTTAATTCTTTTTATTCTTGTACCAAGAGAATCAATCAGGGAATTAGTATTTCATGGTGTTGTTTTTGGAGGAATAGGTGATTTTCTAGCTATTTTATTTTATTCTCATTTTCTTGGAGTTCTTGATTACATTAATTACGGGCCATTTGGTCTTAAAGGAATGCCTTTTTTCCCGATTTTAGCTTGGACCATTTGGTTTATAATGTTTTTTTATTTTATGCCGGATAATAAAACATTTAGAAATATTTATATGGTAACTGCAGCTGCATATTCGACTTTCTTTTCTAATATACTAGTTAATCTTAATATTTTTAAATGGAATTACAGTAATATTGTATTACCTTTCCTTATTTATATTAGTTGGTTTTCTATATCAGTTTGGATCAAAAAAGAATTGATTGAGTAGTGAAAAATGAATCACTTTTCTTTTTTTATTAATTTTAGCTCTTTAATTAATGTTGTGAAAAATTTAGTTCATTGTAATTAGCACCTGCAATACAGCCTCTTTGTTTTTGTTGAAGAGAAATAAATAATCAGGACAGGCACAATAGGTTCAATTACCTCATATAGATATAAATAGAGAGTGGTTTCAATGTGGGGGGTGATTGGTCAGTGGTGCCTTCTTTTTTTATTCATTTAAGTTCTAATTTGATGGATGGGCTTTTGTTATTGGTTTCTTACATTTCTAATGGGACGATTTTTCCTCAACCTTTAGATAAAGAAGAAGAAAAAATATACTTAGAAAAGTTAAAAAATGGGGAGTCAGACGCTAAAAATGTTTTAATTGAACATAATATGAGGTTAGTAGCTCATATTGTGAAAAAATTTGAGAATACAAAGTTAGTATTATGACAAACATTAGTTACATACAGTTTAAAATTTATAGAGTATTTCGATCAACTCTTGCTTTTTGCTGATCTTGATCTCTTTTACGATAGAGTGAAGGGCGTTCTTTTTTTGTTGGATGCTTACATTATCGCTAACTAGTGTATCTTTAACATCTTTGACTTTCTTAATGAATAAGTCCTTATCTATCTCATCATTTAATTTACCTTCCAGTTCTTTAATTTGGTTTTGTAGTTGTTCTTTTTCTTGCTCAAGTCTTACTTGATACTTCTTCAGTTGTTCCAAATTAATCACACCAGCTTCAAATGCTTCCATTTGTTTATCAAATCGACTATCTATATCCTCTAATCTCTCTTTTATTCCTTCGTATTTGGACGAAATATCGGTTTGGTTTGTCTTTGCTATTTCTATATCATCTAATGGGACAAACCCCTTAGAAACTTTATCTATGGCTTGTATAACAGCATCTTCGATATCTTCCATCCGATGATGATTGACATAGCAGGTTCTATCCTTTGAATAAGTAGTGCATCTAAGATAGACATACCTCTTTCTTTTACCATTGGCTAATTTTTGGTTAGAAAAATTTCTGTGCATTTTTCCACCACACTCATAACAACGGGCTACCCCTTGGAGTAAGTAAGTGCCGTATTTTTTGGAGCTTCTTTTTTTCTTTCTCTTTTGTAATAACTCCTGGACTAGCTCAAAATCTTCTCTAGAGATAATAGCAGGGTGGTTGTTCTCAATTCTTACATCCTGCCAGGTGAATACTCCTGTATAAGCTTCATTTTTCAATATATTATTGATTGCAACATCAGACCAGTTTCTTTCATCTTTGAATTTATGAGTATGCCTATTGAAGTCTAGTGCAATTGAAGCAGTACCTTGGCCATTAATGTACTTTTGGAATATCCGTTTGACTATTTTAGATTTTTCTTGATCTATTCTATATTTACCATCTTCTCCAATCTTATAACCTATTGGAGCTTTACCTACAGCTTTTCCTTGTTTAGCGATGTGGTATTGGCCCTTTTCGACTTCTTTAGCTAGGTTGTCGCTATAAAACTCTGCGACAACTTCCATAATTCCTTCGACCATCTTGCCGACTGCTCCATCACCAAAGTCCTCTTTGATGCTGATTACATCAACATCACAATCCCTTCTTAATAGAGACTTATAGACTATAGAATCTTCACGATTACGAGCGAATCGATCGGTCTTATGGATCAGTACGGCATTATAAGTATCAGGATCAGATTTAATATCAGAGATCATTTCCTGGAAAGCGGGGCGGTCAGAAGTTTTGGCTGATTCTCCTCGATCGACATACTCTTTGACAACTTGATAGCCATTGGCAGCTGCATAGTCCTTAAGTTGATTTAGCTGAGCTTCTATACTGACACCTTGTTCTGATTGTTTAGTTGTGCTGACACGAGCGTAAAGAACAGCTTTTTTCATAAGATCGCTCCTTTCATTAGTATTATTGTATATCAGAATTAAATTTAAATAAAGTTAAAATTAAAAATTAACTTTATATGCTTAGAAATAATATAGAAAATAAGGGATAGCCTTCAAGTATTATTGAGTTAAATATCTTAAATACTACTCTTTTAATAAATAAAAGTCTTATTTTTAGAGGTAGGAAGGTAAAGGGGTGTTATTTATATAATTATTATTAAGAAAGGTTAAGGAATGGAGGTAGAAGAGCTTGTTGAGTGATAGGGAGTATAACTTTATACAAGAGCAACTAAAAAAGGTTAATGGTATAGGAAATACAACTGCAAATAAAGGAATTAGATCTAAATATAATAGATATTAACCCTTTTTTGATTAGGGCACTAAAGTTTGAACAAGCTGAGGAAGTTATATTATTTTATTTATATCAGAGAATTACTCGTTCAATTGTTACTTCTTGGGGGATGACAGTAGAAAATATAGCAAAGTCTTGTGGGGCTGAGGATGTTCCAGCTAAAGAGAATGTAAGCTATAAAGGAAAAAGGTTTGATATTAAAAAGAAGGTTAGTTATACACCTATTATTGATCTTCGCTCAAGTAGCGGAGATCTTTTGATTTCCTAAAAAAACTGTAAAATTTTTATTACTATAGGATTGCTTTTGAAAATATTTAGTAGAACTTTATATTTTAAATTTGAATAAATTTCTAGTGCTTGAATTTTTTAATCTTGCGAACTAGATAAAAACAAAAAGATTCAAATAATTACAAAGGAGAGATAGAATGGGGAATAGGGTAGAACCGATTAGAAGTAAAAAGAAGATAGGAGAAATAAAAGAGATGCTGTTACAAAAAAGAAAGTGGCGGGATTATACTTTATTTGTTTGTGGTATTAATTTTGGTCTACGAATTGGTGATTTGTTGCGGTTAAAGATTAAGGATGTAGTTAATTCAGATAGAGAAATTAAAAACAGCTTTGAAATAATTGAACAAAAGACCGGAAAAAGAAATACGATTAAGATTAATCAGTCAGCAAGAAAGGCAATTGAATTATTATTGGAAAAGACACTTGTTGAAAGAAAACTGGGGAATTATGTTATTCATAACACCTATGATTACAGCAAGTCCATCAGTCGGGTTCAAGCTTATAAGCTAGTACGTAAATGGTGTCGCAAGGTGAAAATTGTCGAAAAAGCGATTGGAACTCATACTTTACGAAAAACTTGGGGGTATCATGCCCATCAGGAAGGTATCAGTATTTCTATCATTCAGGCTAAATATAAGCACGAATCGGTCAAAACTACCCACCACTATCTAGGGATTGAGGAAAAAGCAGTAAATGCTGCTTATAACAAGGTTAATTTATGATTTAGTTTACGTAGGAAGTTAACATAAGTCTCATTATGTTAA
>NZ_JALKBX010000073.1 GCF_023227745.1 Natroniella acetigena
TTTAGCCCTCTCGAAACTGATTTTGAAGTTTATTGGTTGCAGATTTTAATTTTAAAAGTGAAACTATATATCAATATAATGCGATTTTAATACTTGGCTTAGCCTGATATTTACTACAATTTGTATGTAATGAGGAGTTAAAAAAGAAGAAAAAAACTCACATTTACCTGACTAAAGCATACTATATTATTGAGTTTGCTAGCAAGTTAACTGAGGTTAACTTTGTTAGTTGAAGCTAACTAAAAATTATTTAGGAGGGATAAGATGAGATTTAGTTTTAAGACTGGAATGGTGATTGCTGTTGTCTGTATTGTAATTATTTTAGGATTGCTCTTTGTACAAGAGGCGAGAGAAGATGAGCAGTTGAAGGTGGTGACTACATATTCGATTATCCATGATTTAGTCGAAAATGTCGCTGGTGATAGAGTCGAATTGGATACTATGGTGCCAATTGGAGAGGAGCCTGAGGAGTATGAACCATTGCCGGAGGATATGCAGAATGTATCTGAGGCGGATTTAGTATTTTCTAATGGTTTAGGGATAGAACATTGGTTAGTGAGTATGATTCAAAATGTTGCTCCTGATCAAAATATGGTAGAGGTTACAGAGGGGATTGAACCTTTCTATCTATATGACGGTGGATTGCAAGGTGAGCCTGATCCTCATGCTTGGCTTGATCCGATCTTGGTAAGGGATTATTATATCCCTAATATTCTTGATGCTTTGATTGAACTTGACCCAGAGGGTGAGGAGTATTATCAACAAAGAGCTGCAGAGTATCAAAAGGAATTAGGTGAGTTAGATCAGTGGATTGAGGAGCAAGTAGAGCAGATTTCAGTTGAAAATAGGATCTTAGTTACTAGTGAAGGTGCTTATCGTTATTTTGTTGAGGCTTACGGTTTTGAGGAAGGGTTCATCTGGCAGATTAATGCCCATGAAGAAGGAACCCCACAACAGATTGCTGATTTGATCGATTCTATTAGGGAGCAGGAAGTAAAGGCGGTCTTTGTAGAAACAAGTGTCTCGCACCGTCCTATGGAAAGGGTAGCTGAAGAGGTTGGAGTTCCGATTGGTGGGGTTTTATACTCTGATTCTACAGATGAACCAGGTTCTGAAAATGATAATTATCTTAGCATGATGGAGCATAATGTTGTTACCATTGTTGAGGTATTAGGGGGGATAGAGTGATGGAAGAAAGTATTTGGATTGAGGATGTAACAGTATCTTATGGTACTGATGATCCGGTGATAGAGAGGGCAAGCTTTGCCCTCCAACCGGGTTCTAAGGTAGGGGTTATTGGCCCTAATGGTGCAGGTAAATCTACTTTAATGAAGGCAATTGTTGGGTTAATACCTTTAGACCAAGGAACAGTTAAGGTCTTAGGAGGTTCTATTAATCAAAAGAGAAAATATGTGGCTTATGTACCACAAAAAGAAAATATTGATTGGGACTTTCCAGTTTCGGTCTATGATGTGGTAATGATGGGTAGATATGTCCATCTAGGATGGATTAAAAGACCTGGTGAGCAGGATCATCAGATTGTGAGTGAGGCGCTTGAAGAGGTTGGAATGTTGGAGTATCAAGAGCGGCAGGTTGGCAAATTGTCTGGGGGCCAACGGCAACGAGTCTTTTTGGCCCGGGCATTGGCCCAAAGAGCAGAGATTATGCTGTTAGATGAACCTTTTGCTGGGGTTGATCAAACGACAGAAGAGGTAATCTATGGTCTGCTTGATCAGCTCTCTAAAGAAGGTAAGACGGTGGTAGTTGTTCATCATGATTTAAAGAAGGTAAAGAAGTACTTTGATAATTTAATCTTGGTTAATAAAGAGATCATTGCTTACGGGCCAACCCAATCAACCTTCACTCCGAGTTATTTAACTCAGACATTTTCCCAGAAATCTACTGTAGTTCAAAATGATTTGGTGGTGATGACATAATGGAATTACTATGGGAGTTATTAGTAGCGCCGTTAGAATATCAATTCATGCAACGGGCTTTTTTAGCTGCAATTGTTGTGGGAGTTGGTTGTGGAGTCTTAGGTAGCCTCTTAATTTTGCGTAAGCTGGCTTTAATGGGTGATGCTATCTCTCATGCTGTCTTACCTGGGGTAGCAATTGCTTATCTATTAGGGATCAACTTTTTTATAGGGGCAACTATAACAGGAGTAACTACTGCCCTTGGGATTGGATTTATCACAGAACATAGTAAGATTAAAGAGGATTCAGCGATTGGGATTATGTTCAGTGCAGCTTTTGCGATAGGAATTTTGATTATAAGTAAGATTACAACTAATATAGATCTGTTTCATATTTTATTTGGTAATGTCTTGGGGGTTTCTAGAACCGATTTAATATTGATTTCTATTTTAGGGTTTTTGGTTATAGTATTAACAATTCTCTTTTTCAAAGAATTAAAATTATCTTCATTTGACCCTATAATGGCTCGTTCTATAGGGCTTCCGACAGATATGATTCATTATCTATTAATGTTGATGTTATCTTTTATAGTAGTAGCTTCTTTACAGACGGTAGGAATTATTTTAGTCGTCGCGATGCTAATCACTCCGGGAGCTACTGCTTATTTATTAACAGATGACTTATCAGAAATGATGGTTTTATCGGGTGTTTTTGGATTGGTATCTGCTTTAGTTGGACTTTATCTCTCTTTTCATCTAAATGTCGCTTCAGGAGCTGCAATTGTAGTTGTAGCTACTTCATTCTTCATAATAGCATTACTATTTTCTCCCCAGGAAGGGCTACTGGTTAGTAAAGAGCAGTGAATAATGAATAACTAAAGAGCATTGAATAGTGAATATTGAATACTTAATAATTAAAAAGCATTAAATATCAAATGAATTCTAGCTGTTTTTGGTTTTAATTATTCAATATTAAGTATTAAATATTAAATGAATTTCACCTGCCAAGTTTTAAATTTGCGAAAGTAGAAGATGAGTGGTAAAATTAAGATTAAGTTAATAACTATTCAGAAAGGTAGGTAATAATGTTTAAATCAAAGAAGATACTTGGTGTTGTATTAATCGTACTGATGCTATTTGCTGCAGGGGTAACAGGATTCTTCCTGCATGGAGCTGAAGCAAATTCAGAAGAAGAAATGAATCGGTTTCAGAAATTGCTTGTTGTTTTTAATCTTGTGCGGAATAATTATGTTGAAGAGCCAGACGTAGATAGGTTACTTACTGGAGCAATTGATGGAATGTTAGAGGCGTTAGATGATCCATATACAGGGTATTTACCACCTAGAGAGTATGATGATATGAAGACGAGTATGGAAGGTGAGTATGGTGGGATTGGAATTATAATTACGATGCGTGATGACCAGTTGACCATTATCTCTCCAATTGAAGGAACACCTGGTGATCGGGCTGATTTAAGAGCAGAAGATCAAATTATGGCGATAGATGGTACTTCCACTGATGGAATGTCGATGGACGACGCAGTTGATCTGATGAGAGGAGAAGAGGCTACTAAAGTAGTTTTATCAATTAAGCGAATGATAGAGAAAGAAGATGAAACAGAATTTGAGGAGTTTGAAGTTGAGATAATCAGAGAATTAATTGAGGTTGAACATTTGAGCTTTGAGATGAAAGAAGATAAGATTGGTTATCTGAGAATGAGTAGATTTGGAGAAGATGTTGGTCATGATCTTGCTGTTGAAATAGAGAAGTTAGAGGCAGAAGGAGCGGAAGGATTTATTCTAGATTTAAGGAATAATCCAGGTGGTTTATTACCGGAAGCTGCTAAAGTAGTCAGTAACTTTACTGAGCAAGGGCCAGCTGTTTATGTTCAGGAAAGAGAAGGAGATAAGCAAGGAATACCATTGGATCCGACAATTAAGTCTGTAGAAGATAAGCCTTTAATAGTATTGGTTAATAGAGGAAGTGCTAGTGGTTCAGAGATAGTAGCAGGAGCGATTCAGGATAATGAACGCGGAATAATAATTGGTGAACAGACCTTTGGTAAAGGTTCTGTACAAAGTGTAAGTCCATTGCCTGATGGTTCAGCTGTCAAGATGACTACTGCACGATTCTATACGCCGACAGGAAGAAAGATAGATCAAGCTGGTGTTGAACCTGATATTACAGTTGAGTTTGATCTGGAAACTGAAGCAGATGAACAGTTGGAACTAGCGATAGAGGAGTTATTAAATAAATTGGATTAATGATCTTCTTTAATATAATTAGCCCAAATTCTTTTAAATTTGAAAGAATTAGGTGAAAAAGTTAAAATCAACTTATATAGAAGGGGCGTCTTGATGAAAGAGAAGAATAAGTTAATTATTTGTTTGCTCTGTTTGGTGGTGTTGGTAGCAGCTATTGTACTTAATTTAGATCCAGAAATGCTGGAGGAAGAAGATGAGACAGAAGAAATAAAAGAGGTTATTGTTGATTATGGAGCAGATGTTGCTGAGTTTGAATCAGAATTCAAAGCAATTTTAACTGAATTAAATTTAGATGATGATCAACTAATTTTAGAACAGGAGCAAGTAGAACAAGAAAAAGAAAAGAATAAATCTTCTCTTGTCTGGAAACGTAACTATTATAAGTTAGAAGTACCTCTTTTTGGTGCAGAGGGGAGGCTTTTATCTGAAATTAAAGATGAAATTATAATTAATTTTGAGACTATATTTCCAGTTGTAGAAGTGAATTGGGAAGAGCAACCAGAGGAGCGGATGTTAGAAGTCAATTTTGGCTTTGAGGATGAAACTAAGTTGATAGAAACCCATTCTATTCAGTTTGTTCAAGAGCGTCCAGAAGCTAAGCTGGCAATTATTATTGATGATTTAGGTTTTGCTCGTCAATCAATTGCTGATATTTTCAGTATTGAGCGTCCTTTGACCATGGCTGTTCTGCCTTACTTATCTCAGTCTGTGCAGCAGGCTGAAGAGGCTAAAGAGTTGGGTTATGAAATTATGTTACATCAACCTTTTGAAGCGCATAATCCTGAACTTGAGCCTGAGCCAGGAATGATTGACACTACAATGGATTCTGAGCAGATTAGAGAAAAGTTACGGGGAAGTTTGGAGGATTTACCTCCAGTAGTAGGGGTTAATAATCATATGGGCTCTAAAGCTACTGAAGATCCTAGGGTAATGTCAGAAGTAATGAAAGTTTTAGATGAAGAAGGGTTATACTTTATTGATAGTAGCACCTCTAGTCAGTCAGTAGGGACTAAAAAAGCTAGAGAAGCAGGAATTTTGACAGCTGAAAATTATCTCTTTATTGATAATATTGATGAACAGGAGGCTGTTGAAGAGATGCTACTTATGCTAGCTGATGTTGCCCTAAGAAGAGGAAAGTTAGTGACGATTGGTCATGTACGGACAAATACAGCCAATGCAATCAAAGAAGTGATCCCTATTTTAGAAGAGAAGGGAATTAAGTTGGTTTATGCTTCTCAAGTTGTGGAATAAATTTAAGGTTAAGGCTAAGTCTGAGTTTGAGTAAAATCATCTATAGGTTAAAAGAGGGAAGTGCCTGGTTGATGGGTGCTTTTTTCTATATTGTGGCACAATATAGTTTGTAATGTACAATTGACGGAATGTACAATTTACAATTAAATAAAAATTATTAAATGTTCTTGATTTTAACGGGTTGATTTTTAATTGTCAATTATCAATTGTAAATTGTAAATTGCTACTTAAAGTTTCTATTGTTTTTAGGACTTCAACTATTCATTATTAACTATTCACTATTAAATGCTTTACCAGAGGGGTGATAAAATGCCTGATGAATTTGAATTGATTTCAGAATATACTCCACAAGGTGATCAGCCTAAGGCGATCGAGAAATTAACTGCAGGAGTAGAATCTGGATTGAAAAATCAGACATTATTAGGAGTAACAGGTTCAGGTAAGACATTTACAATTGCTAATGTAATTGAACAGGTGCAGAAGCCGACCTTGGTGATAGCTCATAATAAGACCTTAGCAGCCCAATTGTGTAGTGAGTTTAAGGAGTTTTTTCCTCATAATCAAGTCGGTTACTTTGTCAGTTACTATGATTATTACCAACCAGAGGCTTATGTTCCACAGACTGATACCTATATTGAAAAGGATGCCTCGATCAATGAAGAGGTTGATAAATTGAGATTGGCAGCAACAAGTTCATTATTTGACCGTAGGGATGTCATTATTGTAGCTAGTGTTTCTTGTATTTATGGCTTGGGAAATCCTGCAGATTATCTGGATTTAACCTGTCAGTTAGAGCGAGGAATGATTAAAGAGCGAGAAGAGATTATTCGGGAATTGGTTAATATTCAATATAAAAGGAATCAGATTGATTTTGATCGGGGGACTTTTCGGGTTAGAGGGGATACTTTAGAAGTGATTCCTGCTTATGAAGAGCGGGCCTATCGAGTCGAGTTATTTGGAGATGAGATTGATCGAATTACAGAAATAAATACAGTAACCGGTGAGATTTTAGGGGAGTTAGAGCAGATTACAATCTATCCTGCTAGCCACTTTGTAACTCCCCAAGATAAGGTAGAGAGAGCATTGAAAGCTATTGAAGCCGAGTTGGAAGAGAGGTTAGAAGAGTTAAGGGCCAAAGGAAAGTTACTTGAAGCTCAGCGACTAGAAGAGCGAACTAAGTATGATATGGAGATGCTAGAGGAAGTCGGGTTTTGTTCAGGAATTGAGAATTATTCACGTCATTTGGCAGGACGGAAGCCAGGTTCTCGTCCCCAGACCTTGATCGATTATTTTCCTGATGATTTTTTGATAGTGATTGATGAATCACATAAGACAATCCCCCAGATTGGTGGGATGTATGCTGGAGATCGTTCTCGGAAGGAAAGGTTGGTAGAACATGGGTTTAGGTTACCTTCTGCTCTGGATAATCGCCCACTACAGTTTGATGAATTTGAGAGGTTGGCCCAGCAGGCAGTCTATATTTCGGCGACGCCTGGCCCGTATGAACAGGAGCATAGCCAACAGATAGTAGAGCAGATTATTCGACCAACAGGTTTGGTTGACCCCCAAGTTGACGTGCGACCGATTAAAAATCAGATTGATGATCTAGTGGGTGAAATTAAAGAGGTTATTGCTCATGATGAGCGGGTCTTAATTACGACTTTGACCAAGAAGATGGCAGAAGATCTGACCGATTATCTCTATCAAGCTGGAATTAAGGTCAACTATCTCCATTCAGATATAGATACGATTGAAAGATTAGAGATTATTAGAAATTTGAGGTTAGGTAAGTTTAATGTCCTGGTTGGGATTAACTTACTACGTGAAGGTTTGGATATCCCTGAAGTATCCTTAGTTGCAATCTTAGATGCTGATAAGGAGGGTTTTTTACGTTCGGCTCGCTCGTTGATTCAAACAATTGGACGAGCAGCAAGGAATGTAAATGGTAGGGTAATTATGTATGCTGATCAGAAGACTGATTCAATGAAGCAGGCCCTTGATGAGACTGAGCGGCGCCGTGAATTACAGTTAGAGTTTAATCGTCAGCAAGGGATTATTCCTCAGACAATCAAGAAAGATGTCAGAGATGTCTTACGCCCAGTTGATATGGTTGCTGAGACCAAAGCTAAGTATCAGGTTGATGGTGAAGATAGGGAAGGTTTATCTGAAGCAGAGATCAGAAAAGAGATTGCTGAGCTGGAACTAGAGATGAAACAAGCAGCGGACGAGTTGCAATTTGAATTAGCAGCACAGATTCGAGATGAAATAGATGAATTAAGAGTAAAATTATAATTTTAGTGGGAAGGTAACTTTAAAGATAGTCTGTTCTGTTTCACTTTTAGCAGTTATCTTTCCATTATGAGCCTTAACTAATTTACGAACAATAGCTAATCCTAATCCAGTTCCACCTGTTTTGGTAGAACGGGATTTATCGGTTCGATAAAATCTTTCAAAGATATATGGGAGGTCTTTTTGAGGTATACCAATTCCTTCATCTGTAATTGTAGCAATAATCATATTATTTTCTTTATTTAATCTAACCTCTACTTTACCTCCAGCTAAAGAGTATTTGATAGCATTAGAGATTAAGTTACTAAAGATTGTCTTTAAAGCATCTTCATCTCCTTTCATAAAGAAGTCTTCATCTTCTACAAAGAGGTTTAACTTAATTCCCTTATCTTCTGCTACTTTTTTAAAGTTATTAATAGTTCCTTTAATAATTTCTTTTAGATTGCTCTTTTCTTTTTTACTGTAGATTAATTTTTTTTCTGTTTCAGCAAATTTTTCAAGGCTACCTACTAACTTTTCTAATCTGAGCAGCTCTTTTTGCATCTCTTCTATTGTTAAATTGTCAGCTTTAAAGATCCCATCTTTTATAGCAGATAGATAATTTGAAATAACTGCTAGAGGAGTTCGTAGTTCATGGACTAAATCGCTAGTTGACTCTTCCCTTACTTTTTCAAGGTATTCTAATCTCTTACTCATTTGATTAAGAGATTCTCCAAGCTCAGTAATTTCATTATTTCCTTTAACCTTTACCCTAAATTGATAATTTCCTTTGGCTATAGCGGATGCCATCTTATTCATCTTTAATAGAGGTGAGGTTAGGAATCTTGAAAGTAAAAGGCTAATAAAGAGTGAAGTAATAATAATTATAGCTGCTACCAGATAAATTGTTCCATTAACTTCTTCGATAAACTTAGCTTGGTGGAGTGTTTCAAATCTATGCTTCCCTGGTATTTGCCAGTACAAGTAGGCAATTTCATTATTATTTTGATCATAAAGAATTTCTTTGTTGGCATTTTCTAAATCAAAATCTTCTTGTCTGCGACTTTGACCTCTGATTTTTAAATTAGTATAAATAAGCTGATCATTTTCTTTTGTAAAATAGAAAATGATATTTTTATTAGAGATGTAGTTATTTAACAAATCTACATTTAATTCTAATACTTCCTCTCTTTCATATTTTTCTTCTAAAATAGTTACTAATTCTTTTATTTCTTCTCTTCTTTCCTGATTAACATATTCTTTAAAGTGATTTTCAATTTGAGAATTAACTAAAAATAATGTTAGGATGAGGCCGCCGATAGAGATTAAAGATATTATAATAAAGAGCTTATAACCAATCTTACTCATAGCTATCACTCACAAACTTATATCCGCCTCCATAGACGGTGATAATATATTGGTCTTTTTTTAATGATAATTTTTTACGAATATTTTTTATATGGGCATCTATCGTTCTATCAAAGCCATCAAAATCAAAGCCTAATGCTTTAGTAAGAATTTGTTCACGAGAAAGAACTTGATTGGGGTGTTCTATTAATGTTTGTAAAATTTCAAATTCTGTATTAGTCAATTTTATATCTTCTCCATTTAATTTAACGGTCTTTGCTTTAAAATCCACCTTTATTTCTCCATTATTTAAGACCATTACTTCACATCTTTTATTTTGATAATCACTCCTACGTAAGATAGCTTTAATTCTCGCGATTAATTCTTTAGGTTCAAAAGGCTTAACAAGATAATCATCTGCTCCTAATTCAAAACAGTTAACTTTATCATCAGTTCTACTTTTTGCAGTCAAGACTAATATAGGTAATTTAGAAGATTGTCTTAGTTGTTGACAGACTTCTTCACCACTTAATTTTGGTAACATTAAATCTAGAACCAATAAATCTGGATTGAAGTTATCAATTTCTTCTAAAGCTTTTTTTCCATCTTCGACTCCTTTGGCAATAAAACCTTCTTTTTTTAAATAAGCTAGGACTACCTTTCTCATACGAGATTCATCTTCTGCAAGTAAAACTTTTTTATCTTTCATAGCTTCAACCTCCTATATATCAGTTTACAATTAATAATTAACAATTTACAATTAAAGATCAAAATTTTAAAAATTATGAACTCTTTATATTCTAATGGTCGCACTTCATAACTCAAAGTTCACAGCTATATAACTATTAATTTCTACACTTATTAGTTTATCCCTATAAAAAATTTAAATTACTATTATAAAGTAAAGAAAAAAGGTAGGCAATAAGCCTACCTTTTTAAAGACTATTTAGTTGAAAATCTTCGTTGGCTTTGTTGTTTTCTTACTTGTCTTCTTGCTCCATTATCTCCTGCTTCTAATCGTCTTTCTTCTTTAACTTGTTTTTGTAAACGAACTTCTTCTCCATCACACTCATCACAGTTGATTCCTGGTCCTACTTCTTCTTGAGCATGTCTTTCTATTGCTCTATCTTCACGAGCATTTTGTTCAGGAGTGCTAGCTATTGCTAAAGTAGTAAAGCTAAAGAGAATAAAAAGGCAACAGAGTGTTAAAACTATTTTCTTACTCATCTGTTTTCCCTCCTCCCAAGATCTAGATTTCAGTTAATCTAAGAGTTTCTTAACTGTTAATTCAAATTATAGAAGAAGAATATGAAGGAAATATGAAAACATCAGATTTTATTTAGAGTTCCAACAATTAATTTTACCCAAAAAATGAATTATCTTCATATTCTCTTCATGGTTTTAGATTTAAATTATTTGGGTGACTACCGACTATATATACTATATGGATATTACGTTATGAGTAAAGACTCTTTTTATCCTTAAAGTAGATTTATCTAGAACAGCCAAGAAAACTCCATCTAAGCTACTGTATTAGGTGGAGATGAATTGGCTATTTTAAATTTAAT
>NZ_JALKBX010000074.1 GCF_023227745.1 Natroniella acetigena
GTTTTTAGCCCTCTCGAAACTGATTTTGAAGTTTATTGGTTGCAGATTTTAATTTTAAAAGTGAAACTATATATCAAATAAATTTTATTTTAGAGTTGTTTATCTGCAAGTGTAACTCTATTTGAATGAGAGGATGGGAAGCTACAGTATGAGAAGACGGGGCCAAGAATTAATTGGATTGCCAATAGTTGAGTTAGAAGAAGGAGAGCTTGTTGGTAAGCTAGTAGATATTAATTTCTCTCCAGAACAAAAGCAACTAGTGGGAGTTATAGTTGAAAATAAAAGAATTTGGAAGCAAGCAAGATTGATTCCTCAAGAAAAGTTACATATTTTAGGGAAAGATATTATTATTATTGAGAATAAAAGGGATTTAACTCAAGCGGAAAAGAGTCTTGAAAGTTTGAATTCTGGAGCAAAGGTTATGGGTAAAGAAGTCATAACAGAGCAAGGAGAGGTTTTAGGATTAGTTGAAGATGTTCTTGTTGATCAAGGACAGAATTTAGTGGGTTATGAATTGACCGATGGGCTAATTCAAGATATCTTAGCTGGAAGAAAGATTATTCTGTTTGATGAAATTGAGTTGACTTATGGGCGGGATATTATTATTGCAACTAAGAGTGAATAATTATTTTTATCTGTTGGAGGGAGCTAAACTGAAAAGAAAGAAGGTTATCTTATTAGTTTTTCTATTATTATTAATAATCTTTTTATATCAGGTAAGGGTTATTTTGTTGCCTTTTGTCCTAGCAATATTATTGGCTTATTTAATTAATCCGATCATCAATAAATTAATTGATAATAATTTACCAAGATTAGGTGCTTTAATCTTTGTTTTTGGAGTTATAGGAACAGTTTTAGGGTTAAGTGGTGCTATCTTAGTTCCTGCTTTAATTGAAGATTTAGAGATTCTGGCTGATAAATTACCAGTTTATATTCAAAGGTTGCAGGAGATAATCGATACAATTAATAGACGATATGAACAGTTTAATTTACCACCAACAATTAATCTGATCCTAATCAGGGTTGTTGATAGAGTGGAAGAGCTCAGTCTGCAATTTATTGAACGAACCAGTCAAACAATTATTGGGCTTGTTTCTAGAATGTTGAGTTTATTATTGGCTCCTGTTCTTTCTTTTTATATTTTAAAAGATTTGAGTTCAATGCGGCGAGTTGGATGGTCATTAATCCCTAGAAATTATCGAACAGGATTACAAAAGTTATTAGAAAGGATTAATCTTGTTCTATTCTGTTTCCTAAAAGGACAATTAATTGTTAGTTTATTAGTAGGTGTATTAGCAATTTTAGGTTTATATATATTAGAGGTTAAATTTGCATTATTGCTGGGGGTTTTTGCTGGAGTCACAAATGTCATTCCTTATTTTGGCCCTTTTATTGGAATTTTGCCAGCAGTAATAGTTGCTTCTTTTGATTCTTTTCAATTGGTATTATGGGTTATTGTATTGTTCTTTATAATTCAGCAATTAGAAGGTAACATCATCTCCCCTAAAATTATGGGAGATGAATTGGGCTTACATCCGGTTTTGATTATCTTTTCATTATTGGCTGGAGGAGAGTTGTTTGGAGTTGTAGGGATGTTAATTGCTATTCCTACTGTAGCAATCATTAAAGAAGTGCTTAATTATCTATTTTATGAAATATTAATTGCAGTTGACAATAGATAGCATTTTTAGTATTATGTAATTTAAGTTTGATTTAAGTTAATAGTTGCTTTAATTAGTTTTTGTAAGTAATTAAAAATAAATAATTTGTAATTTTGTTAATAGGGGGTTGTTGAAATGATTGAGATGAGTAGTACTCAAATAAGACAGAAATTTTTAGATTTTTTTGCTGATAAAGGACATCAAGTTTTACCAAGTGCTCCATTAGTTCCTCAAAATGATCCTACATTATTATGGATTAATGCTGGGATGGCACCATTTAAAGATTATTTTAATGGAAGTGCTACACCACCTAATTCTAGAATTGTTACTTCACAGAAATGTATTCGAACTAATGATATTACAAATGTAGGAAAGACTGCACGTCATCATACTTTCTTTGAAATGTTAGGTAACTTTTCTTTTGGAGATTATTTTAAAGAAGAGGCTATTGACTGGGCTTATCAGTTTTTGACTGAGGAGTTAGGGTTAGAAGAGGATAAGTTGTGGATTTCTATTTATAAAGATGATGATCGTGCTTTTGAGATTTGGCATCATGAGATTGGTGTTCCGCAGGATCGAATTGTGAGAATGGATAAGGATGAAAACTTTTGGGAAATTGGGATTGGCCCGTGTGGTCCATGCTCTGAGATTCATTACGATCGTGGAATAGACTTTGGATGTGATGATGGGTGTGAATTAGGTTGTGATTGTGACAGATATTTAGAGGTTTGGAATTTAGTATTTACCCAATATAATAAGACTGTAGATGGAGAGTATTTAGATCTGCCAAATAAGAATATTGATACTGGAGTTGGACTGGAAAGGTTAGCTTCTTTATTACAAGAGGCTCCTACTAATTTTGAAACAGATCTATTTATGCCTTTGATAGAGTTTATTACTCAAAATTGTGATGTAGAGTATGGTCAATCTGAAGAGACCGATCTGTCAATTAAGGTGATTGCTGATCATATCCGAAGTATTACTTTTGCTATTGGAGATGGTGCTTTACCTTCAAATGAAGGTAGAGGTTATGTTGTCAGAAGGGTATTAAGAAGAGCAGTGCGGTATGCTAAGGTATTAGGTTTAGAAGTTCCTTTCTTACATAAAATTGTAGCAATTGTAGTTGATATAATGGGTGAGCATTATTCTGAGTTAGTTAAACGAGAAGAGCAGATTATGAAGATTATTAAACAAGAAGAACTTCGTTTTGAAGAAACATTGGAACAAGGAATGAATATTTTAGATGAAGTTATTGCTGAATTAGAAGAAGATGGCTTAAAGCAAATCCCTGGTGATAAAGTATTTATGTTGTATGATACTTATGGTTTTCCTGCAGAGCTAACGGAGGAGATTGCTCTTGAACAAGGATTTGAAGTTGATCATGATGGATTTGAAGAAGCTATGCAACAGCAGCGTAATAGAGCTAGAGAAGCTAGGGAAGACTATGATCAAGGTCATAGTGAATTGGAATTATTTAAAGGTTTAAGAGATGAATTAGGGGTAAGTAAATTTATTGGGTATGACCATAAAGCAGCAACAACAGAAGTGTTAGCAATCGTTAAAGATGAGCAAGAAATTACAAAGATAACTACAGGGGAAGAGGCTAAAATCATTCTAGAAAAGACTCCTTTTTATGCAGAGAGTGGAGGTCAAGTTGGGGATCAAGGGATTATTAAGACTGATTGTGCTAGTTTAAAAGTAATAGAGGTTCAGGAAGTTGCTGATATAATTGTTCATCAAGTTGAGTTAGAAAGAGGAAGTTTAGAAGTAGGAGAAGAAGTTGAGGTTGAAATTGCTTCAGGATTAAGAGCGGCTACTGCTAGAAACCATACTGCTACTCATTTGTTGCAACAGGCTTTAAAGGAAGTACTAGGAGACCATGTTAAACAGTCAGGTTCATTAGTAACTCCGGAGCGATTGCGATTTGATTTTACTCACTTTGAAGCTGTAACTGAAGAGCAGTTATGTAAAATAGAAGAAATAGTTAATCAAAAAGTTATAGCTAATCTAGCAATGGTGACAGAGAAGATGGAGTTAGAAGAAGCAAAACAACTGGGAGCAACAGCTCTATTTGGAGAAAAATATGGAGAGCAAGTTAGAATTGTTAAAATAGGAGATTATAGCTTAGAGTTATGTGGTGGAACACATGTAGATTATACTGGAGAGATTGGGTTCTTCAAGATTTTAGATGAATCAGGAATTGCTGCTGGTGTCAGAAGGATTGAAGCTGTTACTGGTCAGGCAGGATTAAATTATGTTCAACAGCAAGAAGATATGATTGCTGATTTAGCTGATAAATTAAGGGCCAATCCAGCTGAAGTTGTAGATAAGGTTGACAGTTTACAAAATAAAGTAAAGAGCTTACAAAAAGAGATTACTGGTTTAAAAGACAAATTAGCTTCTTCGCAAAGTGAAGATTTAGCTTCTCAAGCTGAAGAGATCAATGGAATAGATGTAGTGATAGATGAGGCAGATGGATTGGATAATACTGGATTAAGAAAGATGGGGGATAATTTGAAGCAAGAGCTTGATTCTGGAATAATTATCCTAGGATCTAAATTGAAAGAAAAGGTAGTTTTTGTAGCTATGATAACAGATGATCTAGTAGAGCAAGGATATCATGCGGGAGAGATTATTGGACAAGTTGCTCAAGTTGCTGGTGGTGGTGGAGGTGGTCGACCTACTATGGCTCAAGCTGGTGGTAGTCAGCCTGATAAATTAACTGCTGCCTTAGAAAAGGCGCGAGAGATTATTGCAGGTGTATAAATTGAATTTAGGTTGATTATATTGAGAAAAAGTATTAATCAATTTATATAATTAACAGGAAAAGTAGAGTGTATAAAGAATATATGTAGTAGGAAGACTATTAATAGTTATTGAGGTGAATATAATGAGTGATATGGATAAAACTATGATGTTTAGAGTAGAAAAAGATGATGAGAATGAAGTAGCTATGATTTTAAGAGATGTTTATCAAGCTTTAGATGAAAAGGGGTATGATCCGATTGATCAAATTGTAGGGTATATTTTATCAGGTGATCCTGCTTATATTACTAGTTATCGGCAAGCTAGAAGTAAGATTAGAAAGTTTGAGCGGGATGAACTTATCGAGGAGTTAGTTAAGAGTTATTTGAAATAGTGGAGTGATTAAATGAAAAGAGCAGTAATCTTATTTGGAATAATAGTGATGATGATTTCTTTTTCAATGATCGGTAGTGCTAGTGGAAATGAAAGTAGTTTTGTCTTGTTTGTAATGGATGGAGTTGACATTACTGAATTACAAGAGATAGAAACACCGAATTTAGATTATTTAAGTTCTATTGGAGCAGTAGGTCTAATGAATACTAGAACGGCTGGTGGACTGGAAGCTACAAATACTTATTTAACACTTGGTGCTGGAGAGAGAGCTCAAGTAGGTAGAGCTGGTTTTTTAAATTTTAATTTAATTGAAAATTATCAAGAGAGTAATGTTGAAGAGCTACATCATAGAAGAATAGGCCAATTAGATACTGATTTTGAGATTGTAAACACTGAATTTGCTCGAATAATCGCAGAGAATAGGTCTGGAGAATACCAACCAGAGGTTGGGAAGCTAGGAACTTTATTATCAGAAGCAGGGGCCAAGGTTAGTGTATTAGGAAATGCAGATGTGTTACAGCAGCCACGACGACATATAGGGTTACTAGGGATAACTGAATATGGAGTTATTAATCAGGGGGATGTTGGTCCGATGATGAGCCTTAAATCGGATCAACATCCTTCTGGTTTTGTAACTGACCAAGGTTATTTATTGCAGGAGTTTGATTATTATTATCAAGATAGTGATTTAATTATTGTTGAGTCTGGTGATACCTCTAGAATTGAAGCTATCGATTATTTGTTAACAGCTGAAAGGTACCAAGAAGCCAAGCAAGAAGCAGTCAAAAGAGTTGATGCTTTATTAGGGGAGATTATTACTAGAGTTGATTTAGAAGAGGATCATTTATTTGTTGTAACCCCGACCCCTTCTAAGCAAGGAATTAGAGCAGGGGATAGGTTGACAGTGGCTTTAGGTGTTGGCCCTAAAATCGAAGCAGGATTATTGACTTCAGGGACGACAAGGAGGGCTGGTTTAATTACTAATCGTGACTTAGCTAGCACCATTTATAATTATCTAACTGCACAAAATGCTAAACTGAGTGGGAGAGTAATTAATACTATCAGTTCTGATCAGTCAATAGATTATCTACAAAGATTGAATCAAATGATTAAGACCACTTTCAGTTGGCGACCTACTTTAATTAAGGGATTTATTTTATTACAGATTATTACTTTGGCTGTGGCAGGTAGTTTGATTTTAGTTAAGAATAATAAATTTAATCTAAAGCAGATCATTAAGTACTTGATTGTGACTATTTTATTGCTACCTAATCTCTTTTTGTTATCTAGATTTTTTGTGTTGCAAGAGATGATAATTGTTGTTGTAGGTTGGATTATATTCAGTTTAGCTGTAAGTTATTTATTAATCAACCAGACTGCTAATCACTTAAAAGTGATACTAGTACCAGCACTAGTAATGACAATCTTATTGGTAGCTGATTTATGGACCGGAGGAAGATTGATTAGATTGTCAATTTTAGGTTATTCACCTATAATTGGGGCTAGGTTTTATGGAATTGGAAATGAATTTATGGGGGTTTTAATCGGGGCCAGTGTGATTGGATTGACTACTGTAAAGGAGATTAAATTACAAGTTTCCAATTTAATCTTATTGTTCTTGTTTGGGCTATTGGTCTTGACGGTTGGTCATCCTCAGTTAGGGGCCAACTTTGGCGGGTTGATTACAGCAATAATTGTCTATAGTATCACTTATTTTAAATTACAAGGTTATGATTTAGATTTAAGGTTAGGTTTGAAGATAGGTTTAATCTTAATAGTGCTTGTAGGATTGATCATAATTATTGATTTGAGCGGACACTTTGGTACTAAGACTCATTTGGCCCAGGCAGTTTCAGGAGGGCCTAGAAATCTATTGATAATTATGTCTCGTAAATTAAGTATGAATTTTAAGTTATTGAGTTGGACCATTTGGAGCAAAGTTTTACTTTCTTTTATCTTGATTTTAATCTTATTATTTAAAAAGCCTCAAGGGATGCTAAAAGAGATATTGAAATCATATCCTAATTTAGCTGCTGGTTTCAATGGGTTATTAATTGGAAGTATTATTACAATGTTAATTAATGATTCAGGAGTAGTAGCTGCTGCTACGTTATTATTATATCCTGTCTTTTCGTTATTGTATTTGGTATTAAAACGAATAAAATTAAATTAAAAAAAAGGAGATTGCCTTTCTATGGATAATAATGTAATAAAAAGGAAGGTGATCATGATTCTTTCTAAAATAAGTAAATTATTAAAAAGTGAAGAAGAGGGTGAAGGGTTTAAGTATCGGTTAGCTTTAGATATAGGTACTGAATATGTGAAAGCAGTTGTAATTAAATTTAATTGTAACATTTCTGAAATTATTGGTTATGGACAAACTAAACAAGATTACTCCAATATGGAAGGTGGAGCTATTTCTAATATCGAAGAAGTAGTCAAAGTCTGCTATCAGGCTATTGAAGAGGCAGAAAAGATGGCGGAATTTAGCCCACAACAGATTGCAATTGGGATTGCAGGAGAATTTGTTAAGGGGATAGTTACTGATGTTAAGCGAAAACGCCCGTTGCCGAAAAGAAAGTTAAAGAAAAAAGAGATAGATAATCTGGTCAGCAAAGGTCAAAAGGAGGCTTTAGAGTTGGCCCAAGAGGAATTATTGGCAGATGTAGGATTAAATAATATCAAAGTAGAGTTGGTCAACTCTTCTGTTGTTGAGATGAAAGTAGATGGCTATAAGGTAACAAATCCCGAAGAATTTCAAGGTAAAAATTTAGAAGTCAGCATCTTCAATACTTTTGCCCCTTTAGTTCATGTAGGAGCTTTGAAGACAGTTGCTAAACGATTAGGATATGATTTAATAGGAATTATTGCTGAGCCATTTGCAATTGCAAAGAGTATTATGAGTAATGAAGCTTATGAATTTGGGGCAATTGTGATTGATATTGGTGGGGGAACAACAGATGTTGCTTTAATTAGAAATGGTGGAATTGAAGGGACTAAAATGTTTGGTTTTGCAGGACGAGATTTTACTAAGATATTAGCTAGAAATTTAAATTTATCTCTAACAGAAGCTGAAGAATTAAAATTAATGTATTCTTTAGAGAAGCTAGATACCGATATAATGGAGCAAATAGAAAGTATATTAAAGAGTAACTTTGATTTATTATATGAAGGAATTGAAGTTGCATTAAAGGGATTGGCCTCTGCAGAAGCTTTACCCCAAAAGATATATTTATGTGGTGGTGGTAGTGCTTTAAGAGGGCTGGTTAGTGGAATTGAAGCAAGGAAATTATATGAGAATTTACCCTTTTTCAAAAAGCCGCAGATTAAATTACTAAAACCAGATGATATTGAAGGAATTACGGATCGAGTTGGCTTAACAGAAATAGAGAATGTTACCCCGAAAAGTTTAGCTTTGCAGACAACTTTATTTCAGGGTTTGAAGAAAGAAAATTTATGGGAAAAAGTAGTGTCTAACTTTGCTTAGATGAGAGGGGATGAATATGCTGGAAGATTACACTAAAATATACATAGATCCTGAAGAACCGTTGAATTCATTGTTAGATAAAATTCAAACTGTTGAAAGTGATATATTGGTGGTTATTATTCATAAAAAGTCATCAATCTTCGTAGGACAAGTTAATTTAGAATTGATTAAGAATTATTCTCAACGGGCAGGGAAAAGGTTAATTTTTATAAGTAATGTTGCTAAAACTAGAAAGCTACTGACTAAAGTTGGATTTAAGGTTTATTCTGATTTAGAAGAACTTGAGGCAGATGAAGAGAGTAAAGAAGAAGTTGAAACTCAAGAAAGAAAATCTTTATTAGCTGAAGATGAGAGTCAGTCTGCTGATCAACAGAGTAAAAATAGTTTACTTAAAAAGCTTATTGGTTGTGGGGCGGGACTTTTATTATTAGGTTTAGTTTGGTTTTATTTTGCCTTTTCAGTAGCTACTGTAGAAGTTACTCCAGTCTTTGAAGCTAAAAATTCATCTCATCAAGTTAGGGCAGTTAAGGGAGTAGAGGGAATTCAGTTAGCTGAAAATAAGATACCTTTAGTAACTGAAGAGGTTAAAATAGGTAAGGAGCTGGAAGTTCAAACAACTGGTCAACAAAAAATTGGAGTTGAAAGAGCTACAGGAGTTTTAGCTTTGATCAATGATACTCGCCAAGAAGTAGTTTTTCCTGCTGGGACTGAAGTGGCTACTCAAAATGGAATTAAATTTAGAACTGTAGATCGAGTAACTATACCTCCAGCTGAAGTAGATAAGTTTATGGGTACTGTAGTAGGGATGAGAGCTGGTAGGGCAGAAGTTAATATTGAAGCAGTTAATAAGGGCGTAGGTGGGAATGTGAGCCAAGGAAGAATTGTTGAACTTATTGGAGGTTCATATCCTATAACAGTTGTTAACCCTGAGGATACACGAGGAGGAGAAGATGAAGAGGTTAGAGTTGTTACTAAAGATGATCTTGAAAGAGGGTTAGAGAAGTTAGAAAGAGAATTAAAAGTTGAGGTTGAAGATAGATTTGAAGATAAGTTTTCAAATGGTTTTCTTTTCTTTTCAGAGTATCTTGAGAATGAAAGTGAAAATATTGTAGTTGAAGCTGAAGTAGGAGATATAAGGGATAAATTGCGAATTGTTAGTAATATAAAAACAACTGGTTTGGCAGTGAAAAAAGAAGAATTAAAGGAGTTAGTCTTAGAATTATATCAAAGTAATCTTACTGATAACTTTAAATTAGCTGACTCACAGGTTATAATTGAAGAGATAAGTATAGAAGAAATTAATTCTCAAGAAATTATATTGAATGTAGAAAGTAGTGGACAAGTTAAGGGGGAAATAAATGAAGACAAGCTGTTTAATAATTTAGTAGCACAAGAAATTGTTGAAATAAAAAATATTTTTGATAAAATGGAAGAAATAGCTGATTATACAATAGAAGCAAATGGACGATCTAGTTTACCAAGATTTAGTTTTGGGATTGATTTAATAATTAATGAGCCACAGAAGTACTGAAGGGAGTAGCTAATATGAGAATAATGGGATTGGACTTAGGAGATAAAAAGACCGGGGTAGCAGTCAGTGATTCTTTAGGATGGACAGCCCAAGGAAAGAGTGTGATTGAAGCTAAATCAGTAGCAGAGAAATTAGATTATATTTGTTCTTTAATTGAGCAATATAATATAGAGGAAGTAATAGTGGGATTACCTAAGAATATGGATGGTTCATTAGGGCCAAGAGCTGAGAAGGTATTGGATGTTGTAGAGCGGTTAGAAGAGAGAATCGATCTTCCAGTAAAAACTTGGGATGAGAGGTTATCAACCGTTGCAGCGGAAAGAACTTTACTTGAAGCAGATTTGAGTAGGAAGAAGAGAAAAGATGTAATTGATAAGATGGCTGCGGTGGTTATTTTACAGAATTACTTAGATAGTAAAAATCCGTAGAAGGATTTTTACATCTACGGAGAGTCCGCAGGACTCGGAGGAGAAAGTAGAAAGTAAATTTACAATGTAGGATTGCCAATGTACAATTAAACTTAAGTAACAAAGGGTAATTAAAAATCCGTAGAAGGATTTTTACATCTACGGAGAGTCCGCAGGACTCGGAGGAGAAAGTAGAAAGTAAATTTACAATGTAGGATTGCCAATGTACAATTAAACTTAAGTAACAAAGGGTAATTAAAAATCCGTAGAAGGATT